>JAQVEB010000103.1 GCA_028698105.1 Petrimonas sp.
ATCGGCTTGTCCGCCGCCAACGAGTAACGTGTTGAGTGTGCTTGCCACATCGCGCCGGTAATACACGTTGTTGGGGTCGTTCATTTGCAGGCTGTCCACCAAAAACGAATAGGTGTACAATTCCGATGGAAGCGGTTTTGTGGTGTAACTCCACACGCCGTTGGCGTCTTTGGCCATTTTCGCGCTTCCCTGTGCCCAACCCTTCGGAGGAAGGAAATCGCCCTGAACTTCAACGCTTTGTGCGTGAGGCGCCAGCAACCGGAAGGTAACGCTGTTATCTTTATGGATTTCGGGCGAAACGATTTCCTTTACTTCGCCGAAACGAAGGTTTTCCTGTGCTTTAAGTGAAAAAACGCCAGGAACAAGAAGCAGATAAAATAAAATGTACTTTTTCATTGTGATCTATTTAGTGTGAATTATTTTTCCGAAAAATGATAGATTCCCCCTTTGGTCGTTTCAACATCATACAAAAAAGTTTTGTTGAGTTTAAGTTTTTCGATGGTTGCTTTATCGCTTATCAGCGGTTCTTTTACATCAGCAGTCTCATAGAACGGATTGGGATTCTTCGTGTTATCGTTCACCATTTTCAGAGCCGTTTTTCCTTTCAATTCACCGGCAACCCTCAGACGACAATTCCCACCGAGTTGCGAATAAACGGTCACTTCTTTCACCTTGCCGTCGGCCCATTTCATGTCAATGGTAAATCCGCCTCTGGCGCGCAGCCCTTTTACGCTTCCGTTGGGCCATTTATCGGGCAAGGCGGGCAGAAGGTAAATTGCGCCATCGTGGCTTTGAAGCAACATTTCCGCAATACCGGCGGTGCATCCGAAATTCCCGTCAATCTGGAACGGCGGATGCGCGTCAAATAAGTTGGGATAAGTTCCTCCGTGTTGTCCCGCTTTTTCAACAGGCGCCGGAGTCAATTGATCCGCGATGAGTTTGTAGGCTCTGTTGCCGTCCAACAACCGCGCCCATAAATTTACTTTCCATCCCATAGACCAGCCGGTGGATTCATCGCCGCGGTATTCCAACGAGTTTTTGGCAGCCTGAAACAGCGCAGGAGAGGTAAACGGCGATACCTGATTGCCGGGATACAACCCATACAGGTGCGATACGTGACGATGGCGATCATCCACGCGATCCCAGTCCTGTAACCATTCCTGGAGCTGAGAATGTTGTCCGATCTGCATAGGCGGCAACCGGTTTCTCATCGCACGAACGGTGTCGGCGAAAGCCTTATCGGTATTCAAAACAGCGGAAGCGTTGATCAGATTGGAAAAAACGTCAAAAACAAGCTGATTGTCCATGGTATTTCCCGCGGCCATGGAAACGCCTCCGGGATGGGTATTTTCGGGCGACATGGACGGCGCCACAACCAACCAATGGTGTGAGGGTTCCGTTTGAAGTACATCCACGTAATATTCGGCTGCGCCTTTTAAAACGGGATAGTTGTTTTCCAGGAATTTTCTGTTTCCCGAGTACAGGTAGTGATACCACAGGTGCTGGCTTAACCAGGCTCCGCCCATGGGCCACATGCCGTAAAAGGCTCCGTCAACGGGGCCGGCAATGCGCCACAGATCGGTATTGTGATGCACCACCCATCCGCGAGCGCCGTACATTACCCGGGCGGCTTCTTTGCCGGTCTCCGACAAATCGCCGACCATCGAAAACAACGGTTCGGCCATTTCGGGAAGGTTGGTAACTTCGGCCGGCCAATAGTTCATTTCGGTATTTATGTTGATGGTGTACTTGCTGTCCCACGGAGGCATAAGGTGATTATTCCATATCCCTTGCAGATTGGCCGGTTGCGTGCCCGGCTGGGATGACGAGATCAGCAGATACCTTCCGAATTGGAAATAAAGAGAGACAAGTTGCGGATCGTTCCCCGATTTAAAATCCGCAATGCGTTTGTCCGTCGGATTTTTCACCGAATCGGTAACGCCCAGATCGAGTTTTACCCGGTCGAAGAACGATCGGTATTGAGCAACGTGATCTTTTTTTACTTTCTCGAAAGATTTATCATTTATCCGTTTCAGGTAGGCTTTTGCCGTTTCAGCAGCGTTTCCGCTAATGTCTTTGTAATTTTTAAAGTTTGTTCCCATCGAGACGTATAAGGTGGCGGAATTGGCATTTTCTACCCGTAGCGTGGAATCTGTTTCAATTATTTTTCCGCCATTGATTACCGGTAAGAAACGGGCATCAAATTGTACCCTTCCCGTTTTATTTTCAACGGATTCGCCGGTACCCGACAAAATTAAGGTATTGTTTTCTACATGTATCTTTTTGTTGGTGTGCGCACTTCCGGTTCGGAGCGTGAAACTTATTTTTCCTTTTTTATCGGCTGTCAGCCTCACCGCGATAACCTGATCTACAGCCGAGGCGAAAAACTCGCGTTTATACGACACGTTACCCGATTTGAAACGCACGGAACTCACCGCATTTGCAATATCGAGATCGCGGTAATAATCTTTTATTTCCCCGATATTTTGAAAATCAATCCAAAGGTCTCCAACCGTTTGATAGGGCATACCGAAGTTTATGTCATCGGGAACATTTCTTGGAAGACGGGTCAGTGTCAAGTCCTGCGCTTCCTTGAATTTCCCTTCGAAAATAAGCTGCCTGACTTTTGGCAAAACTTCTTTAAATCCTTTTGAAATATTGTTTCCCGGTTCGCCGGCCCAAACGGTTTCTTCGTTCAACTGCAAGTGTTCCGATTGCGGTGTTCCGAAAATCATCGCACCGAGCCTGCCGTTTCCGATGGGAAGCGCTTCTTCCCAATTTTCGGCCGGTTTATCGTACCAAAGTTTCATCAGATTTTCGTAGTCCGGTTTGGTGAAACCCGTTAAAAGCAAGACGGACAACAGAAGGAGTTTAGGTAAGTTTTTCATTATACGTTAAGTCTTAATGTATTCGGTACAAATATAATAAAAAAACTATTAGCAAAGCCATTTATTTCTTTGCTAATAGTTTTTAGCGGTTAATGATGGGAGACGAAGGCTTTGCCTTCGCTCATATCACGAAGTTAAAAACTTCGTGTCCCGGGTGGAGGTTATTTCAATTCTTTCACCCGGATGTTCCTGAATTTCACTTCCGAGCCGTGGCCGAGAAATCCGATATGGCCGGTTTTGTTCAACAGGCCGGGATGCTCTTTACCGTCAATGGTTCCGTTTTTGGACGCTTCGCGAATGTTTCCGTCGAGAATTACCGTGCCGTTGAGTGTGATTTTGATGTGGTCGCCATCGGCAACAACTTCTTCGGTGTTCCATTCGCCCACGGGTTTCAAAAAGCCGCGTTTAGCGGGAATAACGCCGTAAACCGAGCCGTGGTATTGGTACTCGTGCAGGTCTTTATACACGGGAGCGTCGTTATCCAGTATCTGCAATTCCATTCCTTCGTATGCGGCGTCTCCTTCCATCGGAGTGCGGATGCCGAGGCCGTTGTTGGCACCGGGCGTGAGCATGAATTCGAAACGGAAAACAAAGTTATCGAATTGGTCTTTGGTATAAAGGTTTCCGCCGAAACTTTGACTCGGATGCATCACAATGTTGCCGTCTTCCAGTACATAATCTTTGGTGTTTCCGGTCCATGCGTGCATGTTTGTACCGTCGAACAGTATTTTATAGCCTTCTTTTTCTTCGGCTGCAGAAAGTTTAAACGGCTCGGGACGTGCGATCTCTTTGATGAAAATGTCGCGATAAGCCACTTTGCTTCCATGCGCCTGCAATTCAATTTGTTCTGTGGGGAAAATGGGTTGACTTCTGTCCCAGAAATTTTCCAGAATAACGTTATCGGTAACCAACTCGCCGTTGAGCCAAACCGACACACGGTCGCCGATCATTTTGATGCGGAAAGTATTCCATTCGCCAACGCCCAAATCGGCTACTTTTAACGGTTTGCTGGGGTTCTGCTGGTTGTTGTACAATCCTCCCGAACCAACCTGTGCGCCAACGTTCACACGTGCGGTGTCCCAAATCTGCACCTGAGGCGTTCCACGCAGGTAAATGCCGGCATCGGGTTCTGCTCCCGGAAAGAGTTTCCAGTCAATGAGCATATCGAAATCGCCGTATTGTTTCGCTGTGCAAAGGTTATCGAATCCTTTCCCATCGAAGATGATCTGTCCGTCTTCCACTTTCCAGTCCATTGCCATCTGTTTATCGGCTTTCACCTGAGCGGCAGCCAATTCCTTTTTGCTCATTTGAGCGCGTTTGATCGGGTTTTCGACCAATCCTTTCCATCCATCCAGATTTTTTCCGTTGAACATGGAAACATATCCGCCTTCCGTTGGATTTTCGTTGAGGTATTTTGTGATGGCCTGACGCTGGTAATCGGCATCGGGATTGTTGAGCGTTTTGCTTACCTTGTTCAGGATCGCGGTGGTTTCTTTTCCGGCAAACGACGGGTTATTTATGGCCAGATTCATGGCTGCCTGTGCGGCAACTTCGCCAAACGCCGGTTTGTCCAGATATGGAGCTACAAAAAGCATGGCCTGATACATGCCCGTATTTCCCAAAAGACGGATGATATCGGTTTTTTGTTTATCGGTTTTTGCCATTTCCATTGCGTCGCGCAGGAAAAGATATTTTACCGCTCCGGTTTCGCCGGATGAGGTGATCTTTTGCAGGATAGCATCCACTGCCTTTTCTATTTCGTTGCTGTTCTTGCTGTTACGGGCAATATTAAGCAACGGGTAAATACCGTTGAACGATTTCCATTGCGTGAGCGCATCGAAAACGGCTTGTTTGTTTTCGCCCGTTTCGGTATCGTAAGCAGCTACCAATGCATCCATCGCCTGTTTCGATTCGCTGTTTGCCAATGCGCTGTAGTACAGGTATTTTTTGCCGGAATTGTTCATTTTTCCGGTAACGGTTTTCAGTTGCTCATCGGCGGGAAGGTAGGAGAGCGCGGCGTTCACGGCTTGCTGCAACGCCGGAACGTATCTGGCATCCGATTGCTCCAGCAACGTGAACAAATCGGGCAGGTTTTTATCTGTAGCCACATATTGCAACGTCTTGGCAGCTTCGGCTTTTACCGTTTCGTTGTTTTGGAACATCTGGTTGTACACCAAATTGTACTGACTCTCCATTTGCCTCTTGGCAATCAGTTGCAGAATGGCAACTTTTCCTGCGTCACCGGCATCGTTGAATACCGATGCAAGCGTGTAGGAGATGTCGCCGTTATAGCTTTCGAGCGCCTGTTTAGCCAAAGCTAGGGTTGCGGCATCGTTGCTCTTCAACAAGCCGGCCAAAGCCAGCATGGCTTCTTCGGTGCCGATTTTCGTTAATGCCGTGACGGCAGCTTTTTGCGCCATTTGATCCGATGAATTCAGGTAGCCGGAGATCGCCGGAACGGCAGCAGCTATTTTTTGATTTCCCAACCAATACAAGATTGCTGCTTGCATGCCGGATGCAGCTCTCGGCGACAGCGCTTTCAGGATTGTGGTCATCGCTTTTTGATCGTTCTTATACGGATAAGCGTTTAATACATTGGTCAAAAATGCAATATTTCCGTCCTTTAAGGCGTTTTTTAGAATACTTTCCTTGTTTGTAGCCGGAAGCGAAAGCAATAATTCGGTTGCAGCCACTTTCAGGTCTTGTTTGTTGAGGGCGGTAGCTTGTTTCAAGAGGTTTTTGGCTTCTTTTTCCACTGTTTTCGGTTCGCTCACCGCCAATTTATTCAGTAACGAAAGATATGCCGCAGTAGCGTTGTCTTTTTCGTAAGCGAATTTTTGCCCGATAGCGGCAGCTTTTAATACCGGTAAAGCGGCTTTTGTGCCTATCCTTCCCAATCCGTCGTAAATAACTTTTTGCAGGTTGCCGGAAGGATTGTTTTTCAGCAAGCTTAAGAAAACGGGCTCCGCCTGTTGATAGCCGGTTTGCACAAGGGCGTTTGCCAACGGAATACGCATGACATCGGCTGTTGTGGTTGAAAGAGCGGATGCGAGCGCTTTGTCGGCGGCATCGGAATTGATGTGTGCCAACGCTTGCGAAGCAGGCCCAACCAACCGCAGATTTGTGAGATACGACGAAAGCACGGGCACGTTATCGTTGCTGCCGATTGCTTCGAGTTGGCGAATAAGCATCGCCTTTATTTCATCGTCCAACGATTGCGACAGCGCTTTTTCATAAGTTGCTGCGGCCATAGCGCGCTTGGCGTTATCGTTTGCCACGGAGTTTGTCCATCCGCTTATGGCATAATCTACGGCAGCGTTGCTTTTATCGCCCGGAGGGTTCAACCGGCTTATCAGATTCAGCAATCCGGCTTCGCCCGTAGAAACCAGATCAGTCATTAGCTGATTGTATTGCGCTGGATTTTGCGCGGGGAGTTGCGCCAACACATCGGCAACTATGGTAGAAGCCGTTCTGTTTTGCGGTGTTTGCGCCATTGCCAAACTTGTTGTGAAAAGAATGGCCGTTAAAATGCAGATATATTTTTTCATTTTTGTTATTGTAATTCAGTTGTTATTCAATTGTTATTCGGTGGAAATTTTGTTTTTCGCTGAAATAATTTACTGTCGCAACTAATAACGCGAACGAAGTGAGTAAATTACGCAAAGCAAACTATCGCACAGCGAATAACAATTATTATATAGTCCACGGTGAACGGGTTGTTTGATCCAGGTATCGGTTGGCTTCGGGATCGTTGATAAATTCCTGCTTCACCGGATCGAAATTGAGTGTTCTGTTCAACCTCAGTGCTACGCCGCCCATGTTCACGATAGTGGCAGAGTGGTAACCGTTAATTTCGTTGAGCGCGAATTTCTGACGGGTGCGTACCGACTCCAGAAAATCGTCGTTTTGTGGTTCCGGCTCAGGATATTCTGCCAGTTTTTTCTGCCAATCGGGGATGTCGCACACAAAATTCTTATATACGTTTCCTTTCGGGCCTGCAATGTAGGGCGTATCGGGATTTCCGTAATCGCCTCCCCAAAGAACGATTTGGCAGCCATCATCGTAGGTGTACGTGATGGAGCGCCACGTTCCAACTGCATCGGGATGTTGTTGCGGAGCATCCACTTCCACTTTCACAGGGCTGGTATCGTCTTTTCCGAGAAGATACTGCACGGGGTCAATGTAATGTTGTCCCATATCGCCCAAACCGCCGGCATCGTAATCCCAGTATCCACGGAAAGTCTGGTGCACGCGATGTACATTATATGGTTTGTAAGGCGCCGGGCCAAGCCAGAAGTCATAATCCAGTTCAGATGGAACGGGTTGCGGCTCAAGATGCTCTTTGCCAACCCAATAGAACTTCCAGTCGAAACCGGTGTGTTTGCTGATGGTAACCTTTAACGGCCAGCCGAGCATTCCGCTGTTGATCAATTTTTTCAACGGTTTCACGGGCGTTCCCAATCCGTAGAACTGATCTTTGAAACGGAACCATGTGTTCAGCCGGAAAATATTTCCGTGTTGTTTTACGGCTTCCATCACGCGTTTTCCTTCGCCGATGGTACGCGTCATCGGTTTTTCGCAGAAAATGTCTTTACCCGATTTAGCGGCTTCTACGGCCATAATACCGTGCCAATGAGGCGGGGTGGCAATGTGAACGATGTCCACGTTTTTGTCGAGGATCAGATCGCGGAAATCGTGATACAGGTTAATTTTGTCTTTTACCAATGCCGCTGCGCTGTTCAGGTGGTTTTTGTCCACATCGCACATAGCCACAACGCGGGTATTGTCGTAAGGGATATGTCCGCGACCCATTCCGCCCACGCCGATGATACCTTTGGTAAGCTCATCGCTTGGGGCAATAAACCCTTTCCCCAACACGTTTCGGGGAACTACGGTGAGCAGCGTAACGCCGCCCATCGTTTTTAAAAATTGTCTTCTGGTTGTCATTCGTTTGTTGGATTTATATGTTGCTTTTTGATTGATGATAATAGATTTTGTAAAGATAAGGTAAAAAACTTCAAGTAAAGTTGTAATTTTCAAAAAATGAGCAAAAAAAAATAACCCGCTGCACAGGCATGAACTCTCTATGGACGGGCTATTTGAAAAGGAGAATGAATACTGAGATCAGAACAAAGACGATTTATAAAATCTCATTCGTAACTTCGTTAAAGTAGTCAATGGACTGTTTTATTTCGGGCAAGTTGTTTTCCCAGTTCGCTTCGTATTCAATGGTGAAATATCCCTTAAAGTTTTGTCGCTTTAGTTCTTCCAACATTCCTTTCACATTCAGCACGCCCGTTCCCCATACCACATCTTCCAGTATGCCTTCGGCGCCTTGGGGAGCAATGTCTTTGAAATGCATCGCGATGAGCCTTCCATCAAGTTGCTGTAGTGCAATGATCGGATCAATGCCCATTCGTTTAAAATGGCCGACATCGGCGCTCGAACCCAATAAAGGGTCGCGATTACCGATATACTCCAACAGAATTTCGGGTTTCCAGTACGAGTTTTCGTTAGGATGATTATGTACGGCCACTTTTATTCCATATTTTTTTGCAAGGTTTTCAACTACGTCCCAGTCTTCGCGGGCCGGTTCGGCACTGATGAACTCCATACCCATATCTTTGGCAAAGGCGAAGACTTTTTCCCATTCGTCACGAGAGGAAGTCCATACGCCGGACGACACGATCTTTATGTTTTTCGATTTTGCCAGGTCTTTTAGTTGTTTCTGCTGTTCCTGCGTAAGATCGTACCCGAAAACAGCATCGCCGAAACCTTCTCCCATTTTCTGACCCGGGTAGATTTCAATATATTTCAAGCCGAGTTGTTGTGTTTTTTCCAGCGCTTCCACCGCCGAAAACAAATGGAACGTGTAAGACTGCATGGAAAGTTTCCAACCTTGCTTTTCGGCTTTGGTTTCGGGTTTCCCGGATGTTGAACATCCGATCACAAGCGCCGACAATACTAAAACGACAAAAGATAAATTTGTTTTTTTCATACGATTAAAATTATTTATTTTCAAATGTATCGTATGGAACTCGCTTTAATCATGTACTTGTGTGATAATGATTATCATGCTCGTTTCATATTTTTATTTTTTAGTTTTAAACGTAGGTTTATTTTTTCTCCAGAACACTTCTTTTTGCGAAAGGTACCAGCTCCTGCCTTTGTTGTTGTTCCCTTGATAGAACAAATAAGTGCGTCCGTCCAAATCGGTGAATATATGCGGATGCCCCGATTCACTCTCGTTCCACTCCCCGGGTTTACCATTCGGTAGAAAGGGTTCGGTGAACAATCGTTTCCACGAAAGTCCGTCTTTACTGACGGCAACGCCAATTTGTTGAGGCTGGTTGTTGTATGCTCCAGCATAAAACATATACATTTTTCCTTTGTAGATGGTTATGGAGGCTCCTTCAATGCATTCTTTTTCCCAGGGTAATTCGGGATAGAGAATAGGCGCATCAACCGCTTGTTTCCAGTCTTCCCGATTGAAAGTTGTATTCTTCGGCGCTACTGCAACTCCCAGCATCTGAATTTTGAAATCCGGATCGCGCGTGGCGAAATAGAGAAAATACTGACCTTTGAATTCACAAACCTCGGCATCAATTGCCCGTCCGCAATTCCAGTCTCCGGTAGGCCTGAATATCGGATTAGTGGGATTGCGGCGGAAATCTGTCCCATTATCCGAAATTGCGTGACAGATTGCATCGTTCCGGCCATTTCCGTACGTTTGATAAAAAAGGTGTACTTTCCCGTCTTTTACCAAAGCTCCCGGAGCGCACAGTCCTTTCTTCTCATAATCCGCATTTTCTGCAGGTGTGATTTCACCCACTTTTTCCCAATTTATCAGATCGCTACTTTCCGCGATGCCTATGTTCCAACC
>JAQVEB010000104.1 GCA_028698105.1 Petrimonas sp.
ATTCTCACGTTTTCGATGTACTTTTCGGGAACAGGTTCCAGCCAAACCGTTTGCCAGATTCCACTAACAGGAGTGTACCAAATACCCTGAGGACGATTAACTTGTTTTCCACGAGGCTGGAAACCCTGATCGGTTCCGTCCCACACTTTCACAACCAATTTATTAGCTCCGCCTTTCAACGCCGGCGTAATATCGAAAGAAAACGGTGTGTAACCACCTGTATGTTGTCCAACTTTGATGTCGTTAACCCAAACATCGGCTTTCCAGTCCACCGCACCGAAATGCAGCAACACCTTGTTGTTTTTCCAGTTAGACGGAATCGAAAACTCGCGTTGATACCAGAGTTCGTTATCGCCGCCTAATCTCTTCTGTACGCCCGATAAACTTGATTCCACAGCAAACGGCACAAGTATTTTTCCATCGAAATTGGTAGGTGTTTGCTTGCCGACAGGCAAAATGGCATAGTTCCATAAGCCGTTAAGATTCTGCCATTCAGGGCGCTCCATAATCGGGCGCGGGTATTCGGGCAATACGTTTTTGACGTCTATTTGCGATGCCCACTTGGTTTTGATCCGGTCTCCTGCAGGTTTCCATTGAGCAGCGAGGAGGAAAGAAAACGAAAACGCCATCGCGATTAAAAAGAGCTTTCTCATAAGAATAATTTTTTATTTTGATTTGTTATAATTGATTGTAAAAAGGTGTTTTTATTGCTTCCCCGTCAGTTTCTTGATCACATCCACTTCTTCCTGATCATACGGTGTGCCGTCCTTTCTAAATATATCATGGAACCAAAGCTTCGGCTCGGCACCGTCGGGCATGGGCGTGTCCCACGCGTAAATGGTGTTTGTTTTTCCCGAAACCAATCCCCAGTTGTAAGCGCCGATATGTTCTCTTTCCAGTATCGGTAAAATATCTTTAAACAGGCTGTTGCGTGTGCGTGCCATATATTCGGTACAGATCAGCGGTTTTTGCGAAAGCGACCGCAACGTATCAATGTACCATTTGTGGTTGATGGAATCGCCGTAATTATGATAGGTTATCACATCGGAATTTTTTATCTGATAATCCGAGAGTTCTTTTAAATCCCAATTCCATACGCCGGCGGATAATGGTTGTGACGGATTTATCTCCCGTCCCCACTCGAAAACTTTTTTGAGCAACGGCATGCTTTTGTTTCCATAACCCGAGTTTCCGGGTTCGTTGTACAAATCCCATAAAACGATCCGTTTGTCGTTGCCGAAAGAAGTGAGAATGTCTTTCACGTATTTTTCCAATAAACCGATCATATCCGGGTTGATATGGATGGAATCGCCCGGATCACGCACCCAACCCGAGTTATGAATGCCCGGTTTCGGTTCCGGCTGTTTGCCGGCCTGATATGTTGGGTTCCAACAATCGTCGAAAAATACAAAGAGTGTTGAAATACCGTGTTTATCGGCAATATCGAGGTATTGTTTCATCCTGTTTTTGAAACCTGTAGTATCAATCTGCCAGGCCAGATGATGAAGATAAACCCGCATGGAATTAAACCCGATGCCTTCGGCATACCCCAACTCCCGATCAATGGTTCCTGGATCAAACGTTTCAGCTTGCCACATTTCCAGTTGATTGATGGCCGTACTCGGTATAAAATCGCTTCCTCTCAACCAATCAAGGCCGTTATACCACGCGTTAGCCTGTTCAGCAGTCCACACTTCGCGCACCGCCGGTTCACTCTTAGCATTCTCTTTTTGCGGTTGATTGCACGAAAAAAAACCGATCGCAATTGCCATTAATACCGCTGATAATAAATTCTTTTTCATTGTTTTTTGTTTTTTACTGAATAAAACGAATAATGCGTTTATTCTTCGATAATTAACTCAGGAATGATATAATCTTTACTTATCCATAATTTATTCGCACCGTTCACTTTGGTAAAACCGGCCTTGCCGATGTACATATTCCGCGGATGAATTTTCACGGTGTCGTGATGGGCGTGATAAACGATACGCAAATCGCCTTTTTTATCCCGAAAAAAGGCGCTATGCCCTATGCCGACCAAATTTCCCGGTTTTTGCAACAATGGATTATCGGAGTATTTTGTCCATTCGCCCATAATGTTTGTCGCTGTGGCGCAACCGATGCCGTAAAACGGGCTTTCGTAACTGTTTGCCGAATAGGTCATGTAATATACACCATCGTGTTTCAGCACAAACGCGCCTTCGTTTACGCGTGGCCAAACTTTCTCCCATTCCTGTGAAACATGAATGCAGGGATGCAGCGTCTCCGATTTTATCGTCATCAGATCCGATTCAAGTTCGGCAACCCAAATGTTCAATCCATCGTTGAAGCGATCGAAAAAAAGATAGGCTTTTCCGTTATCATCCAGGAACAACGAATTGTCAATTGTTTTTTCACCTTCCAGCATCGGTTTTTGTTCCGGTTGAACAAAAGGGCCTAACGGCGATTCCGATACGGCGACGCAAATATGCTCGTCGGCCGAATAATACATATAAAACTTTCCGTTTACATGATACACTTCGGGTGCCCAAAACCATTTCTCGCCGTAGGAATCGTTTTTATTGAGCGCCAGTTTTTCGGCTTTCTTCCATTTCAGCAAATTATCCGATGTGTAAACTTCAATGCCGTCGGCAGCGCGCGTACCGTACGCATAGTACGTTCCCTCGTAAAGCATAATAAACGGATCGCCAAGAGGTACCTTATTCTCAACAGTTGCTTTGTATGTTATTTTTTTCTCTTTAATGCTTGAGCACGATAAAGAGAAAAAGATTAGCGTGAGGTATAAAAACGATCTGTAATTGCGCATTTGCTATTTGTTGGTGTAAACGGGTAGAGCCGAAATTCTTAATCGTGCAGCGCCCATGGGCACTAATGTAATGTTTTCGGTTTGCGAAGCAAATTTTTCCGTTCCTTTTATGGGAAGCTCGCTACATAAACCGTATTCATCTATTGTCCAGTTGGTTACTTTCTTGCCTTTAGCTTTAATTTCGATGGGAACGCCAGAAAGGGTGAAAGGATAATTATCGGCAGGCCATTGTTTCCTTACGACTTCAAAATTTTCTTTCAGCGGTTCTTTATCGTTGATAACCAGTGCATAATTCCACGGGCTTGCCGGATAAATCTCGTACGTGGGCCATTTGGCTGCATCGGCGTTTTTTTGCCATTTCGAGTCGCCGATAGCCGTTTCGGTACTGCTTACGGTTTTGTAATCTTCCGCGATTTTTAAAGAGAACGTCAATGGACCGTAATTTATGCTTCTGCTATCCTGATTCACTTGCCAAACCGTTTCCGATAGTTTCATCGGAACGCGGAGCGTAACTTTATCGCCGTTTCTCCATGTTCTTTCGATGCGAACGTATTTATTCTTAACCAATTTGTTATCAATCACTTTTCCATTTATCGCAAGCGAGGCGTTCTCCGTCCACGACGGAATTCTCAGGTACAACGGAAACGATACTTCTCCGGCGGTAGTGACGGTAAATTGAAGCTGTTCCTCAAACGGATAATTGGACGATTCCGTAATTTCCACATTTTTGCCGTCGGCAACTTTTACTTTTGCCTTGCAGGCGCCGTAAATTGCAGCCGCTATTCCGTTGTCGGGCGTGGCCATGATGAGGTGTTCGATGTAATATGGCCACCCCTGCCCGTGATTATGCTGGCAACACCGGCTGCTAAACGGGTTCATGGCCAAAAACGGACCGTTGTTCTGAATGCCGGGACTGTGATTTTTGGAATCGCTTATCACGTGATTCGGGGAGGTTATGTAGCGCAACGATTTCATATCGGGCATCAAAGCAACGGGATATGAATTGAACGCGACATTTTCGCAATTTTGCGCCCAAAACGGATCGCCGGTCATCGAGAGAAGAATTTCATCGGAAGACATTTGTTCCACAAAACCGCAGGTTTCCGTTCCCTGACGCGGATCAATGTAGCCGATGCGGGCATTTTCGTCGGCTCCGAACATTCCGCCCGGCACCTGCCCAAACGTGTTGCGGATTAAGTGATAAACGTTGTACGTGGCTTTTAAATCGGCAGAATCTTTCGATAACATGTAATAGGTTGCCGGTTCGCGAAAACTCTGCGCGATATTTACGTTATGCCAATTCGGCAACGTGGAACGCTGGCGCCAGTTTGCGGTATTGCGGTGCGTTTTCTCTGCCAAATCGAGCAGAAATTTATCGCCTGTGATGTTATACAACCAATATATGCTCAACAGGTTATCTCCACCGCGGCTGTTTTCCCAATAATCCTTCAGGAACATATCGTCGGGCAAAGCCAGTTGCCATTTGAAATATTTGGTCATCAGGTCAATCACCCGTTGATCTTTTGTGTACTCGTAATACGATTGCAGGCACCATATCATGATCATGTTTCCCCAAAGATCGGGTTTTCCTTTCTTTTCGATATAAGGGCCAAAATATCCGTCTTCGCGTTGGCTTCTGAAAACCGCTTCGAGCCACGATTTGGTTTCGTTTATCATTTTCGGATCGCCTAAAATATACGCCATATCGCCGTAACCTTTAAGCCAATACGGAACTTCTTCCCAACCGTAATCGTTTCCGGTACCGAGCCAAGCGTTGTTCTCTTTGTCGAGCCAGGCGCTAATTTCGCTTAAATGGCCGTTTAGGCCGTCTTTTTGCAGTTGTAGCATTTTCTGCGGCCAACCCAAGGGTTTTACATCGCCAACCGGAAGTTTGATAAAATTTAATGGCAGCAACGGAGCCCTGTTTTGCGTGTAATTCGTGTTTGCTGATTTCGTATCGGGCCTGTCCACAAGTGTGATTTTCATGTCCGATTGAGAAAATAACGTCCACGGGGTCCACAAAAAAAATAGCAGTAATAAATTACTTATTTTACGCATAATGAATATATTGTTATGGTATTGACTGATGATCTGTATCGCGAATCCTGTACCAATCCACAAGGTTATTTTTTCACCTTGTTATTTCTTTTTTAATTCTTCTTCCAACATTTTCATGAAATATCCTCCCACCACGGAACGCGCTTTAAATCCAACCTGAGTTCCATCGGTTGTTTCGTACCAATCGCTCATGGGAACACGCGATGGCGTTTCGTCGGCATATTTGTAAACCGGAGCAACCAATGCATCGAAATCGGCTCTGTTTTCGGCTAAAACAGCGGTCCACATTATCCAGTCAGACTTGGTGTATGTTCTGCGGATATCCAATGGCAGGCCGAAAGCATTTTGTTTGGTAAGATAATACGCGATTTCCTTTTTGGCTATTTCAGGATCAAAGATATTAAATCCTAACAATTTATCCCAAACTAAATTGTATTTTTGACTCCAAGTACCCGGTTTGTCGAAAGTGAGTTTGTAATGATCGCCTTCGCGCGCCATTTGCTCCCACTTAACAGCCATATCCTTAGCTGTTTGCATATACTGGTCGCCGATTTCGTTCTTTCCCAGCATTTTCGCAAGTTTAGCGTATGAAGCAATCCCCATAATGGCTTTGATGGAAAGATTGGCGTTATGGGCAAAGTGGCCGGCAAAGTCGTCGGTACACAACTGGTTGGCCGGATCGAGGCCCTCTTTCACAAGGTAATCGGCCCAAGTGGTAAGCACGTCCCAATGGCTCGCGGCGTAATCGGCGTTTCCATCCACTTCAGCTACGGCAGCCGTGGTAATCAACATGTTACCCGATTCTTCAACGGGCATATCGCCGCCGTACGTCTGACCGTTGGCAAGCGGATACGTTCCTACGTCATGAGCAGCAAACGGTTTAGTCCATTTTCCGCTTTCGCTGTAATAAAAAATGTGATTCATCAAACCTTTCACTAACTCTGTGTTATAGAGCAAGAAAAGCGGCGAAGAAGGATAGGTTATATCCACCGTTCCTATTGAACCGTTGCTGTTGTTTTCTTTTGAGAAAAACAACAATGTCCCGTTCTCGTCTTTTACCAATTTATGCGCCGCGATGGCCTGACGATAAGCCAAAGCGCATAGTTCGGCATATTTTTCTCCTCCCACCCTATTGGCGTCGGCCATCATAGATTCGTTAAAATCGGCGCACCGATCCATGATAGAAGCATAATCGGTTTCGGCACTTTTAAAAGCCTGAAAAATATCGGTTTTGCCATTGTTCGTCCAATACGCTTTCAAATTATTGCCGAAGTATTGTATGGAATAAACGTCATCGTATCCCAACATAAAGTAATCGGCTGTTTTATTGGACGAAATTTTACCCAAATCCTTGCTGTATGCGAGTACGGTCATTTCTTTTGCCATGTTATCTGAAAGTTTACCGGTTTGCGCATCCGAAATATTTCCCGTGGTTTGAAACAGTTTTTTGGTATTCCAGTAATTGCCAAAATTCATTGTTCCCGACTTATCCGATTTTCCCGTCACATAAAAATAACCCCAGTCAATACGCAAGTCATCGCCTTTTTTCTGCAAAACAGGTTGTTCCGTCGTACCTGTTTTGAGGAACGATAATCCGTCTTTTTCAATTTTCTCGAAGCCGACGGGTTGGCTGTCATCGTTCACAGCCCATTGCGGTGTTGCTTCGAAGTAAATTTGAACGCCGTGGGAGGAATTGTCGCGCGATTTAACCTGATACGTGATATAGCTAACGGGACGCGAAACAAGTGTCAGGTCGTCCAGCAAAAGCGGTGTAGTAAATATTACGTCCAAATCCACCGGTCCACACTCAAATGTGTAGAATGTTTGCGTAGGCAATACGTTTGTCGATTTCTGAACCGCTGTTTTCGTAAACGATTCTTTATTGGTTTCTTTTTCGTAAAGCCCAAAATCCACATACCCGCCACCCGTTCTGTTGTGGCAATGGGCAGTAATGATATTTTTTCCTTTCTTAAGCGTAGCTTTCACTTCATCCGACAGTTCTTCCTGCACATTATAACGCCAGGAATAACCCGTGCCGATTACCTGTATTCCATTGATGTAAAGCTCAAAGATATCATCGTGGGAATAATGCAGGTAAATGGATTTATTCAGCAAGTCTTCATTCAGATCGAAAACGCGGCGCACCCAAATATCCTTTGTTTCCCACGGTGTGGACAAATAAGGTTCGTTTGGCGTGCCAAAAGCGGAAGCACCTGTTTTCCAGGAAGCATCGTTAAATCCCAAGGACTTCCAACTATCGTCTTTCGGTTGCTCGAACGTGTATTTTCCCGTCCATTTTTCTTCGCGAACCGTAGGAAGAACAGGC
This sequence comes from Petrimonas sp., assembly GCA_028698105.1. Lineage (GTDB taxonomy): Bacteria > Bacteroidota > Bacteroidia > Bacteroidales > Dysgonomonadaceae > JAQVEB01. Next base: position 7,191 of record JAQVEB010000104.1, read on the forward strand.
TTTAACGGCAAATTTTCTTTTCCCAAAAACCGGTAGGTTTCTCCATCCACGCGAATAGCGCCCAACAACGGAAATTCTTTCCCTGTCCAGTGACGCGTTTGATCGTCGTACAAATTATTTGTGTACGACCACGCACTGAGATACGGATCAACCGTAACCAGGGGATATGCCGGGGCACGAAGTGAGGAAGTAAGATTGGTAGAGATCAATTTTTGACTCTCCTTTTTCGGATTGTTACAGGAAAAAAGAGAAACTGCAATTCCAATTATTGAGAGAAGGATTTTTCTATTCATATTTATTTGTTTTGAATTGTATTATGCTTCAAACCGGCTTTTTACCCATTATTTGGCTACCAGAATATCCTTTATTTTTGTCGTATATTCCCTGGTTAAATGCTCCTGTTTTTTTCGCAAAGGATCATTGTCCTGCGCGGCAATACGAATAACTTGTTTTCCGTATTTACTGTTTACGACATCCACTCGTCGCATTAATTCTTTGTGTTTTGGGTTGGAATTGTAAAATAAGGAGGCCTGATATTCATTAGCATCTACGAAATCTACCAGAATTACGCCGGCCCGTTTATAATGAAAACGTTCTTTGAAAATACGTCTTAAACCTGTCACGGCAAATTCGGCCAGTTCAAGCGATGAAAAGGTTGGAAAGGGTAATTTAACAAAACTGCTGTTTGCGTAAAAATTTTCGTATTCCCGATAACGGCTTGTTTCGATAAATACGATCAAGCCGCGACAAAGCGATTGTTGTTTTCTCAGCTTTTCGGCACTCAAGGTGGTAAAAGTTACAACGCGTTCTTTGACTTCGTCAAACGTATGGTAATCCCGCTCAAAAGTTCGGGTATTGGATATGCTTTTGTGTTTTTCCAACATATCCATTTCGATCATGGGAAAACCTTTCAGCTCTTTCTGCAACCTGAATCCGGTGATGGTCATAAATTTCAACACCCAGCTTTCGGAAAGTTCCGTGAAATCAAAGGCTTTATTCACGCCTACCGCACGAAGTTTTTTTGCGCTCCGGTGTCCTATACCCCACACATCCTCAATGTCAAGCCATTTTAACGCTTTCAATCGTTTCTCTTCGGTATCCATCACGTGCACGTTATCGGTTTGCGTCGGATATTTTTTGGCTACCCTGTTGGCAATTTTAGCCAACGCTTTGGTTGGAGCTATGCCCACACTGATGGGGATTCCTGTCCACTGCAGCACCTGCTCGCGCATTTGTTTTCCATACTCCTTCAACTCTTTTTCGATACCCGAAAGATCAAGAAAACATTCATCAATGGAATACACTTCCTGCCGGGGGCTGTACGTTCCCAGAATTCGCATTACGCGACGGCTCATATCACCGTAAAGCGGAAAGTTGGCCGAGAAAACATGTACATCGTAACGTTTAAATATTACCTCGTTCTGAAATGCCGGCGCCGCCATGGCAATGCCCAGTTTCTTCGCCTCGTTCGAGCGTGCGATCACGCATCCGTCGTTGTTGGAAAGAACCACCACCGGTTTGCCGTTGAGCGACGGATCAAAGACGCGCTCGCACGAGGCGTAGAAATTATTGCAGTCAATTAAAGCGTACATCAGTGTTTCTTGATGGAAAAAGTTACGATTCCCCAAACGATCACGTTATTTTCGGGATTTACTTCAATGGGTTTAAAGTTTTTATTGGAAGGCAGCAGGTAACATTTGTTGTGCTCAATTCTTATCCTTTTGAGGGTGAACTCGTTATTCACGTAACACAACGCAATTTTGTTATCCGACCATTCTACGCTCCGGTCAATCACGAGCAGGTCGCCATCGCCAAAATCTTCCATCATCGAGTTCCCTTTTACGCGAGCATAAAAAGTAGCCTCGGGATGCTTTATGATAATTTTATTGATGTCAATAGCTTCACTGTTGAAATCATCGACTTCCGAAAATGCGCCGGCGGCAACATTCCCGCCAAACGGTATCTCAAGCAATGAAATATCGGATTTGTAAAAATCGAAATTACCGGATGAAACTATTTTTTCCATATACGCAAAAATACGTTTTTTGCCGGAAACGAGCAAAGAATAAAAGAAAAAGTGCTATAAGGTGAATTCAAAACAATTTCTTAATAAATTCTTAATTTTTTGGAAACACTTCTGTAATATTTTTTGTACAACTTTGCATCGTCAACAGACAAACCTGTTAAATTTGTTAAAATTTAGTTTTAGTTATCAATACAAACCATTTCAGGTTATCAAATCAAATTTCTTTTAAAAATATCTCAAAGAAGTTAATAAATTTATTATATTTGGGCGATATCCATAATAACATTCGTATATCACAGGCCCAATTTTATTAATAATGCGAATCCAGAGTTAAAAAATAAGATATAAGAAAGCGATGGCCAACTTTCCGAAAATATGTACTAAAAGTCCGTTGGTTGATCTAACTTTCATCGCTCTTTGAATAGATGTTTTTTCGTTTA
>JAQVEB010000105.1 GCA_028698105.1 Petrimonas sp.
ATCAGATCGCGAAGCGTAAGGCCGGTATAATCGGTTTTCAGCGCTTTCCTGAATGCGGTCATTCCATTGTTGCCGTCGGCAAGATAGTCCAGCGTTACAATTTTGTAAATTTTGTCGGGATCAACGTGCTTTCCGTCAACGGTTACGCTTTTCACGTTCCGGTTTTCGATAACCAGTTTAACGTTCGATGAAATTCCCGCGCCATTCATTCGCGCGTATGAGCGGAAAATATCGTTCAGGTCGGAACCTTTTAAATCCAGGAAAACGATGGCGTTGTCAAAGGAATAAATTTCGTAAAGATTACCCGTCGTAATCGGCCCCTTGGGCATATTTGCCCGATGCCCGTGCACATTCATCACGGCCACGTCCACACCTCCCGGTAGTTGCTCATCGCCGTAAGCTTTCATTACGTCCGAGGTTAAGTTGGTAAGCAGGCTTTCGGGAATACCGTAGTCCATAAACTGAGTTGAAGTGCCGATAACTACGTTCATTTTCTTGTCCAGTTCTGCTTTATAGGTTTGCACAACATCATGCAGCGTGTTATCGGTGGATGTGTCGTATGTGCTGTCCATTTTAACGTTGTATCCGGTAAGTTGCACAATCTGATACTGATTTTTGCACGAAAGAAATGAAACAAGCAACCCCAAGGCTAATAATAACCTAAATTTCATTATAGTACGTATGTTTTTTGAGTTAAACTATTTGTAAACGCTTTCAGGCGTTGATTTGTTTGTGTCAAAAATACACATTTTTCTGTTAAGACCAACTCCGCCAAAATAAAATAAAACATAAAAAGCGTTTTGTATTGGAGATTAAATAATTATTGCTATCTTTGCATCCGCTTTGCGCAATCTCTGTCGGAAAATGCCGTTACATTGCGTTCTTATTCAGTTAAATATTAACATAAAGCTTTATAAAACATGGATTTAATTAAAATAGCAGAAGAATCTTTTGCTGGGGAGAAAAAAGAATTTCCCCGATTTAAAAGTGGCGATACCGTAACGGTTGCATACCGCATTGTGGAAGGGAACAAAACACGTGTTCAGCAGTATCGCGGTGTGGTGATCCGCATTTCGGGAGAGGGCGCAAACAAACGGTTTACCGTTCGCAAAATGTCGGATAACATCGGCGTAGAACGTATTTTTCCGATGAATTCCCCGTTTATTGAGGATATCGTTCTCAACAGCGAAGGTAAAGTTCGCAGAACAAAACTGTATTACTTGCGCAAACTGCGCGGAAAAGCAGCCCGCATCAAAAAGAAAGTTTTTTAATGCGCATTGGCAAGAAATATCAAACGCTCCGATTTTTTCGGGGCGTTTTTTGTATTTTTGCCTGTAGAAAAAATTAAAGTTCCATGCAGCATAAAACGCAGGGCATCGTATTAAATGTAGGCAAATATAGCGACACATACGCAATTGTGCATGCCTACACGCGCGATTTCGGGCGCGTGGCTTATTTGCTGCCGAAGAATCGAGGGAAAAAGTCCGGCATAAAAGGTTCGCTTTTTTTCCCGTTATCGGTGCTGAGCCTCGATGTTGAGCATTTACCGCTTCGCGAAATACAACGCCCGAAAGAAGCTGAGCGATTGTTTCCGTTGTATGACCTGTGCACCAATGTAAACAAAGTTTCCATGGCGTTTTTCCTGTCGGAATTTTTATCGAAGGTGCTGCGCGAATCCGATAAGAACGAGTTGCTTTTCGATTTTCTGAAACATTCCGTGGAAACGCTGGAGGAAACTACGGGTGGACTGGCGAATTTTCACCTGGCGCTCATGTTGGGGCTAACCCATTACCTGGGTATCCTTCCGAACCTCGATAATTACAAAACAGATTCGTATTTCGATTTGATGAACGGAGAATTTGTGCAAAACACACCATTGCACAATCATTATCTCAACAAGGCGCAAAGCGCCTATCTTACAACATTCCGCAGGATTCATTATGGAAACATGCACCTGTTCCGCATGTCGCGGAACAACCGCAACGCAATTGTGGACAGCCTGCTGGACTACTACCGGTTACACGTTTACGATTTTCCGCCGTTGAAATCGCTGGACGTGTTGCGGGAGTTGTTTTAATCCTGCCGAAATGCCTGAAAAACAATTACTCTTCCTCTTGTTTCAATTGTAAAAGAATCGCCGTGCGATTCGTTGAGTGTGCCTTGCCACCAGTTTGTTAAAACGGTTCCATTGAGCGGGTACATTAACCCTTGCGTAGTAACCGGCTGGCTGTCTATGGAGAAAAAAGAAACTTGTTCGCCCTTAAAACTCTTGAACTTTGTAGCGGAACGTATCGGGGTGAAAATGCCGTAGTTGGTTACCATAATCACGTTGGCGACCTGCATGTATTCGGCCAACAGCGAGATGTTTCCCAGCGTGTGGTCTTCCCGTTTTCCGGTTCCGCCCACGATTACCAGATGGGTTTTTCCCCGCTCCACGCAAAAATTAACCGCTTTGGTCAGGTCGTTGGTATATTGATCGGGATTCAGGTGTAAAATATCCGCGAAGCGGATGCGGTTTTCTTCGGAGATGGAATCGCAGTCGCCAACGATGGCGTTGGGGTGGCCGCCGCGGGCGATGAAATCATTGGCGGCACCGTCGCAGCACACGATGTATCGCGCTTTTTCGATGTATGCAAGCGGGATTTCGTGATGAGGAAATCGTCCGTTGGCAATGATGACGGCCGAATGGGTATCTGTATTGTTCATTTTCGGGATATAAATTCCGTTTTCATTACAAAGATACGAAAGAAGAGTATTATCCGGTAAAAAAGCGATTATTTGTTTCCCTAAAAAAGAGGGCTGTTTCATCTTCGTACCTGTGAAACAGCCCTCTATGAATTACGCATTCATTGCTTTCTCTAACTCAATTGATTTTGGGAACAAGATATTGTTCTCCAAATGAATGTGCCGGTGCAAATCGTCTTCAAATTCATTCAGCAGGCTCAACGTTACCCGATAGGTGTTGCACGCATCTTCCGGAGGCGCGTAATTGTTGGTAAGTTCGTTGATGATGCGAAAACGTTCACCTTCGGCATCGTGTTCGTGCATCATCTGCGCGATGGGATTGGCCACCGTTCCGAACGAAGGACGAACCTGTTGTCCCCCGGACAATTTGGCTTTCACCAATTGACGAATGTGCGGGAACAGGAGCAATTCTTCTTTTTTCATGTGTGCCGACAATTCTTGTGACGAAATCAGAAAAAGGTCTTCCACATCGTACAATTCCGGATGATTATCACCGTGAACTTCCACTATTCTCCGAAGATAGGGTGTTATTTCGGGAATTTTTGATTCCACATAGCGGTGATGCGTCTTTTCGATGTAATCGGCGAGTAAATCCAGCGGAAAAGATGCGAAGTCAATATCGCCTGACTCTTTTACACTCAGTGCTTGCGATAATTCTTCGATCAACAGTTCTTCATTCAGTTTTTTTTCGTCGCAGGCAGTCCCGATCGTTCGGTTTCCGTTGCAACAAAAATCAATATTATATCGTTTGAAAATGGAAGCAGCTTTGTAGTTTTCCGCTACAATCTTTCCAATTATACTTTGATTATTTATGTTCATTATGCTTTTTTTAGCGGGACAATCTCCCGATTTAAACCGAGTGATGCCCCCAAGGAGTTAATTTTTATTTTTCTTCGTAGTTAATTGATAGACAAACCAAAACAATGTTAGTGTACCAATTCCAAATATCGTGTCGCCAACAATACGCAACCATTTAAAAACATTTACAACGGGTTGTTGCATAAATTCGGCCGAACGCGCATACCACATTCCCTCATTCACACTTGCCAGTGTTTGCATTAATCCAACCGGTAATAAACTAAGTACAACCATCAGTAACAACCCGATGTTAAGCGACCAAAACGTGAAACGGATCAGTTTGTTATTCCACTGTTGTTTGCGGTACATGCTGCGTAAAACAAACAATATCAGCCCAATACCCAACATTCCATACACGCCGAACAGCGCCGCATGGCCATGTACAGGCGTGGTATTCAATCCCTGCATGTAATACAGTGCAATTGGCGGATTAATGATAAAACCGAAAATACCGGCACCCAGGAAATTCCAAAAAGCTACCGATAACAAAAAATAAATCGGCCATTTATAATCTTCCAACCATTCGGTTGATTTACTCATCCGGTAGTTGTGATACGCTTCAAATCCGATAAGAACCAGAGGCACCACTTCCAATGCGCTAAAGGTAGCGCCCAAAGCCATTACCGCCATCGGCGTTCCGGAGAAATACAGGTGATGGAACGTTCCCAGAATACCTCCGGACAAAAAGATGATGGTGGAGAAGAGAACGTTGTTCGTCGCCGATTTTATTCCCAACAATCCCATGCGGGTGAACAGGAAAGCGGCCACTACGGTGGCAAATACTTCGAAGAAGCCTTCCACCCACAGGTGGACAACCCACCAGCGCCAGTATTCGGCTATCGCAAGATTGGTGGTGCGTCCCCACATCAATCCGGCAGCATAAAATAACGCGATGGCCAGACACGATATCAGAAAGAGGATAAGAAGCCCGCGCTCCGAAATTCCTTTTTTCAAAATCGGTAAAATAGGGCGAACCATTAACGTAAGCCACAGGAACAGTCCTACAGTCAAAAGTAATTGCCAGAAACGTCCCAGATCAACATACTCGTAGCCCTGGTGTCCAAACCAAAAGTTATTGACCAGATTAAGTTTCTGCATCACCCCAAACCATTGACCGATAAGAGATCCGCCAACAACCACGATCAATGCAACGAACAGAACATTTACGCCCAATTTTTGATATTTTGGGTCTCTGCCGCTTAGCGATGGCGCTATATACAAACCTGTGGCAAGCCATGCGGTGGCAATCCAGAAGATGGCAAGTTGAATGTGCCAGGTGCGGGTGATGGAGTAGGGAAGAAACTTAGCGATATCTATTCCGTAAAAGCCATCGCCTTCAACGCCGTAGTGTGCCGTGATCACACCGAGCAGAACCTGTGCAAGGATCAGCAGGTTTACCACCCAGAAATATTTTTTCACGGCTCGCATGGATGGCGTAATGGTCTGATTCATTAACGGGTCTTCCACCGGGCGCAGCGTTTCTTCCTGCCGGGTTCGTGCCTGCACAAAAATCAGGATGCCGATGCTTATCAAAAGCATAATAATGCTGAATCCGGTCCAAAGTATCAAATCGCCTGTCGGCACATTTCCAATTTGTGTGTCGTTAGGCCAGTTATGTGTGTAGGTGATGTCTGACCCCGGACGTTCTGTAACACACGCCCATGACGCCCAGAAGAAAAATTGAGCCATCTTATCCATCCGGTCAACGGATTTAATGCTGTTCTTTGGGATGGCATAGTCGGAGCGAATTTTGTCCAGCGTGGGATCGTTCATAAACAAGCCGGAATAGTAGCTTTTGTTATGTTCAAAAGCTTCGATTCGCTCGTTGCTGATAACCAACGTCTTGGAAGCCGCATCGTACGTGTTCGGACGCAGGAACTTTTGTAATCTCGTTTCCAGAGATGACTTGTCTTCATCGGAGAGCGAGTCAAAAGCAGCGCCGAAAGATTCCTGCGACCATTTATTGAGCAGGAATTGCGCTTCGCGATGCAGGTAATCTGCTGTCCAGTCAGGGGCAACGTAGGCACCGTGTCCCCAGATGGTGCCGACTTCCTGTCCGCCCATGCTCTGCCAAATATTTTGGCCGTCTTTAATGTCGGATCCCGTGAACAATGTATTTCCCGCCTCGTCGGTAACTTTTTCGGGTACCGGTGGCGCTTGCTGATAGATTTGATTTCCGAAGTAGAGCAATACCGAAAACGATATGCCAACAACAATCAAAAACGCGATCCATAATTTTTTTTGTTTCATACTACGTCATTTTTAAAGGGTTAGAAATATGTTTACATTGCAAAAAACAATAACTGATCAATCATGCTATACGGCCGTGAAGTTTCAGGAAGCGAATACTTATAATAAACAGGCACACAACTTTTATTATCTCACTGCCGATATAGTAAAAATGAACAGGCGAATGTGCCACCTCAATACCCTGCTCATATAGCGCCACTCGTGCGCTGAGCGTCGGTAACAACCACAGAGTTTGAATAATGAGAATAAGAATTGCAACGCATAATAAAGCGGTTGTTTTTGTTCGATATTGTTTAGTAAAGAGAAAAATATCCAGCAAAATAAGAATGGCCAGTGTCCACTCCACTTTGTTCAGCGCTCCAAAAACGAGTGTCCCAATGCTTAGTCCGATGGGGAGTGTTACACCCGGAGCACGGAATTTCAGCCATGCTTCCATAAAACTGATGGCGCTCACAAACCCAATCCATAAAAAGGTTGCGGGCAGAGCAAGAGAAAATTTATGTTGTTTTGTTTTTATCATATACCGGTAATGTTTTATTTCCGACAAATTTATCGGAAATTAATCCAAAAAAATTATCGCATCAATAATGATTCTCCTTTTTCGAGGCCTATGGCCAGTTCATACACGGTGGTCTTCCGGAGCATGTCCCGGAGTTGGTTTCGCATCAATGAGAAAGACTCATGCATTGGGCAGGGATGTTGATCGTCGCATTCGTCCAGTCCGAGTGCACAACCGTCAAACAAAGCATCGCCATCAATCGCAGAAACAATATCGGCAAGGGAAATGGTGTTCAAGCGATCGCGATCAATCTCGAATCCGCCGTTTGGCCCTGTATAAGATGCCACAATGTTGTTTTTCGATAAGACACCCAGAATTTTTCCGGTGAAAGCTTCGGGTGAACCAATATGTTCCACGATATCGCCAATTTTCACCCTTTCGTTTTTCAACGACCTGACGGCAATATACAGCACCGCCTTTATTCCGTACTCGCAAGTTTTCGAGAACATAATGTTAATATTTTGAAACAAAGATAGCCAATATTTTTAATTTACGATAAAAATATCGTAAATATTTTATCATAAAGTTTTTTTCTAATGATTTTACGCTGTAAATGTCTGTTTATCGTATCTGTGTTTATTATTTAATAAAATTTAAAAAACGGATTTTGTCAAACAATAATGCAGTACAAATGTTGTTATGTAGAATCATTCTAATTTATGCATTTCCAACGAAAATATTAAGAAAGCTTATTATGGCCAAAAAGAAAACAAGCGAAACAGCTTTATCCAAAGAAAAGTTACTCCACATGTATAAGTTAATGGCGGATATCCGTTACTTCGACAACAGGGTAAATCAGTTAGTGAAAAAAGGAAAAGTTCCCGGTATGACGCACTTCTCCGTGGGAGAGGAGGCTGCCAGCGTGGGCGCTATCGCCGCGATAGGCGAAGGCGATTTGATTACCTCCAACCACCGCGGACACGGACAGACCATTGCCATGGAAATAGACCTGAACGAAATGATGGCCGAGATCATCGGACGCGCCACAGGAACCTGCAAAGGGAAAGGCGGTTCCATGCACATTGCCGACCTCGATAAGGGAAACCTTGGTGCCAACGGCATCGTGGGTGGCGGTATGGGAATGGCTATCGGCGCGGCTTTGACCCAAAAAATGAAAAAAACCGGCAAAATCGTGGTTTGCTTCTTCGGCGATGGCGCCGTGAACGAAGGCACTTTCCATGAGACCATGAATTTGGCCTCGATATGGAAACTTCCGGTGATTTTTTATTCCATCAACAATATGTACGGAATCAGTACACCCATATCAAGTGTGATCAATATTGATTACAACTATCAGCGTGCATGCGCCTACGGTATTCCCGGCCATTTTATTGAAGATGGCAACAACGTGATGGATGTTTATAACAAATTCGAGGAACTGGTAAAATATGTCCGCGAAGGCAACGGCCCGGTTTTGGTTGAAAGCCTTACATACCGTTGGTACGGACACTCAACCTCCGATCCGGGAAAATACCGCACGAAAGCCGAAGTGGATGAATGGAAGAAAAAAGACCCGCTGGTGAAGTACTCAAAATACCTTACGGACAACAAACTTGCTACGCAAAAAGAGTTGGATGCGATTGAGAAGGCATCGAAAGAAGCCGTAGAAGAATCGGTGGAATTCGCATTCAACAGTCCCGAACCCTCTTTAGAATCGGCCTTCGAAGATATTTTCGCTCCCTGATAATGCACTTTTATGAAAAAACAGTAAAAACAATTCAACAATATAAATGGAAAACGAAACTAAATTAATGTCCGTTAGGGACGCCATCATAATGGCGATGTCGGAAGAAATGCGCCGCGATGAAAGTGTATTTCTTATGGGCGAAGACGTAGGGATTTTCGGAGGCGACTTTGGAACATCCGTAGGAATGCTCGAAGAATTCGGTAAAGAACGCGTGCGCGATACACCCATCTCGGAGAATGCTATTTCAGGGTGCGCCATCGGCGCCGCGATGACGGGCATGCGCCCCATTGTGGACGTAACATTCATGGATTTCATCGTTTACATGATGGACAATATCGTAAACCAAGCCGCCAAAACCCGTTATATGTACGGCGGAAAAGGCCAGATACCCGTTGTATTCCGGTGTGCGGCCGGTTCCGGCGTTGGCTCTGCGGCGCAGCATTCGCAATCGCTCGAAGCGTGGTTCACACATATTCCCGGCATAAAAGTAGTTGCTCCCGGCACGCCGGCCGATGTGAAAGGTATTCTCAAGGCAGCCATCCGCGACAACAATCCGGTGATCTTTCTGGAGTATAAAGCCCAGTTTAACATGAAAGGCGAAGTGCCGCTCGACCCCGATTTTGTGCTGCCGCTCGGCAAAGCCGACATTAAACGGGAAGGAACGGACGTTTCTGTGATCACCTACGGACGCATGTTGGAACGTGTAATGCAGGCCGCCGAAGAGGTTCACGAATCCGATGGTGTGAACGTGGAGGTGGTGGACCTGCGCACGCTGGCGCCGCTCGATAAAGACGCCGTGCTGGAATCGGTGAAGAAAACCGGCAGGGTGCTGCTCGTGAACGACGCACACAAAACCGGCGGTTTCATCGGCGAAGTTGCCGCGATGATAGCCGAAAGCGATGCTTTCGATTACCTGGACGGACGCATTCTGCGCCTCGCTGCCGACGACATTCCAACGCCCTACAACCATATTCTTGAAAAAGCAATGGTTCCGAGCGTGGAACGGATCAAAAAATACATCCTCAAACTGGTAAATAAGAGATGAATTAATGAAAGAAACAAAATTAAGGGCAACACCTGCTGCAAGAGCGTTGGCAAGACGGTTGGGCGTGGATTTGTTCAACGTAACCGGAACCGGTTACAAAGGACGTATCCACAAAGACGACATCGCCGGCTTCAACTACGAGGAGAAAGTGCATATTTCGCCGCTCGCAAGACGTGTTGCCGATGAACACAATATTGATCTGACAAACGTAAAGGGATCGGGACATCAGGGCAAAGTGATGAAGGACGATGTGCTGAAACTTATCTCCGATCCCGCTTTGAAAGCGCAACTTACCCGCGACGATTTCGCAGACATACAACAGGCTGCAAAACCGGCTCCACCCGTTCCCAAAAAAGAAGAACAGGGGCAAAGTCCGCAAGCGGGCGTAACGGCCGAGCCCGTCGTACAAGGCGAAACGGAAACCGTTCAGCTCAGCCAGATGCGCAAGATTATCGCTAAACGCATGTCGGAAAGCTTTTATTCGGCGCCGTGGTTCATTCAGACCTG
>JAQVEB010000106.1 GCA_028698105.1 Petrimonas sp.
AGTCAACGAACCGGTTTAATTTCGTGAGAATTAAATTTTGTAACACTTGAGCCGTATGCGGGGAAACTCGCACGTACGGTTCTTAAAGGGGAAAGCGGGGGTAACCCCGCTGACCTACTTAATAATAGATAGTTTCCGTCTCTTGATCCTGATAAATCGTCTTTACTTTTTTGTTTAGCTCGGTACAACGACGCATCTAAACAGTTTCATCGAGGGTTTTTTTATACGGAATAACGACTTTTTGCGTGTTGGTAATGTACATGATTTCCCGTCAATTATGACGGATACCTTTGGCTTTCAGTTGATAATGAATGGTATTTACCAGAGAGCATGCAAGCGGAGCAAGGTGCAAATGTGTTAAAGCAGTATTATCGTTTTTATGATAAGAAGTTTTTTATCATTACTTTTGACAATTGCATTTAAAATCATTAAAATGAAGTTGTTTTATGGGTTCGTTTACTCAAATTTGATTAATAAGTTATATCGATACCAAAATTGAACACCCGCTGGACGGGATACCAACTTCCGTCCCCGTCAGGAGTTTCGGGATCTATGTCCACATCACCCAATCCGTCGAAGGTAAGCAGATTCATTCCCTGTACATAAATTCTCACGTTTTGGAATCCCGCAAAACGCATGGCTTTCCGAGGCAGGTTGTATCCCAGTTCGATGTTTTTCAGACGAATATATTTTGAATCATACAGGAATAAGCTACTGTTTGGGTTTTTGTTGTTTGGATTGTTGCTGAAATGAAGGGCGGGATAGGTAGCCGTTTCGGCCGTTTCGGGTGTCCATCTGTTCAGGTGCATCTTTTTCACTTTTCCGTATTTGTCTTGATCAAATACGGGGAAATCGTAAACGGCGGGGCCGTTCAGCAGTACGGAAGTATTTGCGGCTCCTTGGAATAGGAAACTGAAATCGAATCCTTTATATTGGAGGGTAACGGGGATTCCGAATTGGATTTCGGGCGTGCGAGGATGTCCCATTGCCGTACGGTCGCCCAGATCGTCTATTTTTCCGTCCCTATTCAAATCCTTGTAAACGACATCTCCGGGAATTAAAGTACCCCACGGTTGAAAGCCTGCCCCATTGTTTGCGTTATTCAATTTGTCGGCTTCATCCTGATCGGCCACGAAATGGTCGAAGACATAAACGAAATGTTCGTCGAGTCTTTTTCCGGTTGCTTGTCTCCACTCGTGTTCATAGGGAATCTCGTTCATGAAAATGATTTTGTTTCGTGCAAACGTAAAATTGGGGCGGATCATGAAGCGGAAATCCCTTCCGATGCGACCCGAATAACCTATTTCGAAATCGATTCCATGATTGTCCACGACGGTGGAATTAATCCACGGAGCATCCTTTCCTACGATATCGGGGAAACCCAATTTGTTTCCTCCACTGAGACTTGTAAAAATATCGTAACGATGTTCTTTAAAGAAATCGAGAGTAAACGTGAGTCGTTGGTTAAGGAGTGCTGCATCCAATCCGATATTGAATTTTTCGGATTTTTCCCACGTCAACGATTTATTTGCGAGGGGACCTTCTCTTACGGCTTCATCTGTTGAAGTAGAGAAATCGTTGGTACCAAAATAGTAATTTCCCCCTGTTTCAAAAAATTGGAGATAGCTGAAACGGGGAACCCCGCCGGGTGTTTTATCGCTTCCTATCATTCCGTACGAGGCGCGTAATTTCAAGTGTTGCAGCCAATTTTTGGTATTCTGCATGAAAGGCTCTTCGGAAATTACCCATCCGATGGCACCTGCCGGGAACAATCCGTATCGGTTTTCTTTGGCAAAATTTTCGGATCCGTTATATCCTAAATTAAATTCGGCCAAATATCGGTTGGCATAGCCATACGTTGCTCTGGCAGCAATACCCTGATAGCGGAAAGGGATTTCGGCATCTACCGTATACGAAGAGCGATTAAACAGGATAAGTCCCGATACGTCGTGATTGCCGAAAGCTCTTTGATAATCGAATCGGAATTGATAATAGGTTTTGCTGGTAGCGGCGTTATGGGAAAAGCCTTTACCAATAGTTTCATCAACGGTGTATTTGTTGCCGTTTATGTAGGGTCCGGTATAGTGTCCCGGTTCCATATAAACGTTAACGCCTCCTTCTTTGGGTGTAAAAGTTGCGTATTTCGGATATTCACGGTATCCTTCGGAATATGTTCCGAGTGTACGGTGTATCCATCTTCCTTCTCCTGCATCGTAAGAAAAAACCAATTCAGCCTTTAGGCCCGGTGTAATGAAATCCAGTTTGTGACCCAAAGCAAACGTTCCGTTCAGATAGGAATTTTTTTCGTTCAAATACCCATTTCGGGAAAGTTCTCCCAAGATATTGAACCGATAAAACTGGTCGCCAAAAAGTAGACCCAGCGGATTTTTTGCATAATAATATGCGTTTTCCGGATTATCGTTTTCTTCGAGAAGGATCGGCAAATAAGGAGGTTGTGTATTTGCGATGTTGACGACACGGCCGGCCGTTGTTCCCGGAGCATTTCTATCGGTAACCCGTGCACCCAAATCCAGTCGGAGATAAAAATCGTCGTTGATATCCACGTCCATATTAGCTCTGAAGTTATAACGTTGGAATATGGCTTGGGTGTCATACTGTGCTAGATCCGTATGTTTGTAGTTTCCGGTTTGTTTGAAATAATTTGCCATTACGTAATAGCGGGTCCTGCTTGATCCACCTCGTACGGACAACGAGTAATCCTGCTGAGTTCCGGGTTTAAATGCATAGTCGAAATAATCCCAATTGTAACCCAACCCGTCGGAATTGTCGCCTTTGGCTTTTTTGAAATTATCGATCGCTTGTTGGGAAAATAAGTTTAAGGTAGCGGGATCGATTCCGGGATTATCGTTTATTACGGCTTCATTGTATAATGTAGCATAATCGGCCGATCCTAGATATTCGGGAAATTTTACGGGATGGTTTGTTCCGAACGTGGCTTTGAAGCTGACGGTGGCTTTCTCCTGGGCTTTCCCGCGTTTTGTCGTCACCACGATAACGCCGTTTGCACCCCTTACCCCGTATTGGGCCGTGGCTGAAGCATCCTTCAATATGGTAAAGGTTTCGATTTCCTCGGCCGAGAGGTAAGACATGTCCCTTTCCACTCCGTCGACGATAATAATGGGAGATTTATCGCCTGTGGTGGCGAATCCTCGGATGTAGATATCGGCTCTATCCACTCCCGGCTCCCCTCCTATAAATTGATTGACCATCAATCCCGGCATTCTTCCTGCCAGGGCATTGTTGATATTTGCGGTAGGGCTTTGTTTCAGGTCTTTTGTCGTAATTGTTGCCACCGATCCGACAATCGTCTCCTTCTTTTGGGTAGAATAACCCACAACCACCACTTCTTCCAATGCTTTCGTATCCTCTACCAAGGTAACATTGATGGTACTTCGATTGTTCACCTTGATTTCCTGGGGCTGAAAACCGACGTAAGAAAAAATCAACGTAGCATTTGGATAAGGAACGGTAATGGTATAGTTTCCATCTGTATCCGTAACCGTTCCTATGTTAGGTTCCCCCTTTACGACGATATTTACCCCGGGCAAGGGGTCTCCCTGATCGTCAATAACTTTACCTCGTACAATTTTTTGGTAACTATTTTTTTCATTTATACTGCGTTTTGAGAGAATAATTTGTTTATCGATAATTTCATAATCGATATCTGTTCCGGTGAATAGCACTTTCAAAATATTATTAATATTTTTTTCTGAAATATTGATGGTTACTCTCTGTTCCACATCTATCAGTTTGCTGTTGTATACAAAGGAAAATGATGTTTGCCTCTCAATAGCTTTTAGTATTTCTTTGATGGGAACTTCTTTCATTTTAAGAGATATGACTTGAGTATCCTTTGCATAAGTACACAACGTCGAAGCTTGAAATACCGATATTAGTACAATAAATAAGCTTAATTTTATCTTCAGTTGCAACTTTAATTTTCTAAACCAAAGCAAAACAAAAACAAAGGGAAACATTATTTTCTCATAAGTTTGTTAGTCGATTTTTAAAAGTTCATTTATATTCCGATTCGGATAAGGTATATTTATTGTTTTAATGATTATCCATCTTGCCTTTTATAATTTAGTTATCGAATTAGTCATCCAAATTTATTAAAACACGTAATTAATTACAATGTTTTTTGGTATTTTAATAATTTCAGTTGCTTTTATTTTCAATAAGTATTTTGCATGGGAAAATGCGATAGTGTGTAGAGTTATGTTTAAAAAAACTAGACTTGCGAACTTATTCCTATGGAGAGTCCGCAAGTCTAATGATTAAAAAAATTAATTATTTACCAACCAGGATTTT
Organism: Petrimonas sp.; assembly: GCA_028698105.1. Classification (GTDB taxonomy): domain Bacteria; phylum Bacteroidota; class Bacteroidia; order Bacteroidales; family Dysgonomonadaceae; genus JAQVEB01. The sequence goes on from JAQVEB010000106.1 coordinate 4,333, forward strand.
GAGTGATGGTTGGGGTCCGTTTTAATTCATCAGCCATAATAGGGAATAAATAATGACGAGGGGTTACGAATACTCTATCTTCGATCCAGAAACGTTCCATACGATATTTTTTGCCATTTATTTCTATTTGACCATTTGGATCTTCAACAGGTCGCATTCCATTGATCATTCGTTGGGTTTTAGGATATGGCCAATAGTTTTGAGAACGTGTATCATTATCGCTTCCTGCTGCTTTCCATGTTTCTTCTTTTGCTAGCTCATCGGGATTATCCGCATCTAAATATAATCGGGTATTCCATATGCGGTTATTTTCATAAAATAGCTCGACACGTCGCTCCCGTTGTATATATTCTTTCATTAATTTTTTGTCTGTCAATACCGTAGGAGGCATTGGAGCCATAAATGATCGTGCTCTTATTTCATTTATCATGTCATATATTTCTTTTGTGGGTCCACTTATTTCATTTACCGCTTCAGCGTAAATATAAATGAATTCGGGTAAACGCCAAATTGCAGGAGCGTGAATCTGAAAACCATAATTCCGATTCCAACCTTCTCTGAGAAATTTCCGTAAAAAATAGCCTGTGGTTGTAGAATTTTGATTTCCAATTTTATCGGTGCCTTCAGCAGTGTTTATTTTATTGTTTTTAAAAGTAGAACCGTGATACATTATATCTCGATAAAAACGAGGATCTCGTTGAACACTTTCATAGGGGTTTCCATCATCATAACCATCTACTTTTGCTCTATTTGCATAAATAGGATAACCATAACCATCAGGAGCTATATATTCATATTCATCCACTTGTTCTTGTACGGGCATTTGTCTCGATCCACCTCCCCAAGATGGTGGATAGACATCTCCTTGCCATGCTTCATATTTATCTCTTGTTACAAAAAATACCCATTCTTGTTTAAAGGATTGCATATCGTAAAACATGGCCCATAATCTTGCTCTTACTTTAGAATTATTTTCATTTTTACCTTGATCATTCTCAAAATCGGTAGGTCCGTAATTTCCATAATATAAGGAATAACGCGGAACGCCTTCCACTTTAAAATCCAAGACAGCCTTGGCTGCATCCCTCGCTTTTACCCATCTTTGTGGATCATAGGTGTATTCATTTTTGAATTCCCTTGTATCGTTTGGGAAATTACCTCCGTTCCACATAGGAGTAGCTGCCATCCATCGAACCATTGCTTTTAATCCGAGGCACATACCCTTTTCTATTCGTCCAAATTCGTCATCCCCTACTTTTGCGGGTACTTTTTGAAAGGCCGTATCGGCATCTGCACAAATTTTCTCGACAATAGTATGGAATGATTCTTTCTTAAATTCAGGAATATTTTGAGGATCGACCAGATAATCCAAATAGGGTATCTCGCCGTACATTCTGATCAATAAATAATGGTAATAGGCTCGCATAAAATAAGCTTCACCTATTCTTTTTTGCAAATTTCCGGGTTGTAGGGGATCATCTGGCGTATTGTATTTTTTTACTCCTTCAATTACCACATTGGCTCTACGTACATAAGTCCATAAATCCCACCAATATTGTCCACAACTACTCCTGTCAGGCATCCCACTTGGTGACCATGCACCACTGTTGAATAAATTGGTTAAACTTCCTTCAACGGTTGAACCTTCGCATTCATCCGTTACTGCAGAGGAAGAAAAATGATTGAAAAACACGAGAGGGTGATTTCCAGATTTCGCATTATTATACAATTCGGTAACTAAACCGCTCACTCTGTTATAACGTTCAAATACTTGTTGTTCATCTAATCGTTCATCAGGTCTTTGATCGAGAAAATCGTCAGCACAAGAATGCAATAAAGAAAAGCTTAGTGCAAAAGCAATTACATATATAATTTTTCTCATATTTTTTTAATTTATTGATTAATAAGTTATATCGATACCAAAATTGAACACCCGCTGGACGGGATACCAACTTCCGTCCCCGTCACGAGTTTCGGGATCTATGTCCACATCACCCAATCCGTCGAAGGTAAGCAGATTCATTCCCTGTACATAAATTCTCACGTTTTGGAATCCCGCAAAACGCATGGCTTTCCGAGGCAGGTTGTATCCCAGTTCGATGTTTTTCAGACGAATATATTTTGAATCATACAGGAATAAGCTACTGTTTGGGTTTTTGTTGTTTGGATTGTTGCTGAAATGAAGGGCGGGATAGGTAGCCGTTTCGGCCGTTTCGGGTGTCCATCTGTTCAGGTGCATCTTTTTCACTTTTCCGTATTTGTCTTGATCAAATACGGGGAAATCGTAAACGGCGGGGCCGTTCAGCAGTACGGAAGTATTTGCGGCTCCTTGGAATAGGAAACTGAAATCGAATCCTTTATATTGGAGGGTAACGGGGATTCCGAATTGGATTTCGGGCGTGCGAGGATGTCCCATTGCCGTACGGTCGCCCAGATCGTCTATTTTTCCGTCCCTATTCAAATCCTTGTAAACGACATCTCCGGGAATTAAAGTACCCCACGGTTGAAAGCCTGCCCCATTGTTTGCGTTATTCAATTTGTCGGCTTCATCCTGATCGGCCACGAAATGGTCGAAGACATAAACGAAATGTTCGTCGAGTCTTTTTCCGGTTGCTTGTCTCCACTCGTGTTCATAGGGAATCTCGTTCATGAAAATGATTTTGTTTCGTGCAAACGTAAAATTGGGGCGGATCATGAAGCGGAAATCCCTTCCGATGCGACCCGAATAACCTATTTCGAAATCGATTCCATGATTGTCCACGACGGTGGAATTAATCCACGGAGCATCCTTTCCTACGATATCGGGGAAACCCAATTTGTTTCCTCCACTGAGACTTGTAAAAATATCGTAACGATGTTCTTTAAAGAAATCGAGAGTAAACGTGAGTCGTTGGTTAAGGAGTGCTGCATCCAATCCGATATTGAATTTTTCGGATTTTTCCCACGTCAACGATTTATTTGCGAGGGGACCTTCTCTTACGGCTTCATCTGTTGAAGTAGAGAAATCGTTGGTACCAAAATAGTAATTTCCCCCTGTTTCAAAAAATTGGAGATAGCTGAAACGGGGAACCCCGCCGGGTGTTTTATCGCTTCCTATCATTCCGTACGAGGCGCGTAATTTCAAGTGTTGCAGCCAATTTTTGGTATTCTGCATGAAAGGCTCTTCGGAAATTACCCATCCGATGGCACCTGCCGGGAACAATCCGTATCGGTTTTCTTTGGCAAAATTTTCGGATCCGTTATATCCTAAATTAAATTCGGCCAAATATCGGTTGGCATAGCCATACGTTGCTCTGGCAGCAATACCCTGATAGCGGAAAGGGATTTCGGCATCTACCGTATACGAAGAGCGATTAAACAGGATAAGTCCCGATACGTCGTGATTGCCGAAAGCTCTTTGATAATCGAATCGGAATTGATAATAGGTTTTGCTGGTAGCGGCGTTATGGGAAAAGCCTTTACCAATAGTTTCATCAACGGTGTATTTGTTGCCGTTTATGTAGGGTCCGGTATAGTGTCCCGGTTCCATATAAACGTTAACGCCTCCTTCTTTGGGTGTAAAAGTTGCGTATTTCGGATATTCACGGTATCCTTCGGAATATGTTCCGAGTGTACGGTGTATCCATCTTCCTTCTCCTGCATCGTAAGAAAAAACCAATTCAGCCTTTAGGCCCGGTGTAATGAAATCCAGTTTGTGACCCAAAGCAAACGTTCCGTTCAGATAGGAATTTTTTTCGTTCAAATACCCATTTCGGGAAAGTTCTCCCAAGATATTGAACCGATAAAACTGGTCGCCAAAAAGTAGACCCAGCGGATTTTTTGCATAATAATATGCGTTTTCCGGATTATCGTTTTCTTCGAGAAGGATCGGCAAATAAGGAGGTTGTGTATTTGCGATGTTGACGACACGGCCGGCCGTTGTTCCCGGAGCATTTCTATCGGTAACCCGTGCACCCAAATCCAGTCGGAGATAAAAATCGTCGTTGATATCCACGTCCATATTAGCTCTGAAGTTATAACGTTGGAATATGGCTTGGGTGTCATACTGTGCTAGATCCGTATGTTTGTAGTTTCCGGTTTGTTTGAAATAATTTGCCATTACGTAATAGCGGGTCCTGCTTGATCCACCTCGTACGGACAACGAGTAATCCTGCTGAGTTCCGGGTTTAAATGCATAGTCGAAATAATCCCAATTGTAACCCAACCCGTCGGAATTGTCGCCTTTGGCTTTTTTGAAATTATCGATCGCTTGTTGGGAAAATAAGTTTAAGGTAGCGGGATCGATTCCGGGATTATCGTTTATTACGGCTTCATTGTATAATGTAGCATAATCGGCCGATCCTAGATATTCGGGAAATTTTACGGGATGGTTTGTTCCGAACGTGGCTTTGAAGCTGACGGTGGCTTTCTCCTGGGCTTTCCCGCGTTTTGTCGTCACCACGATAACGCCGTTTGCACCCCTTACCCCGTATTGGGCCGTGGCTGAAGCATCCTTCAATATGGTAAAGGTTTCGATTTCCTCGGCCGAGAGGTAAGACATGTCCCTTTCCACTCCGTCGACGATAATAATGGGAGATTTATCGCCTGTGGTGGCGAATCCTCGGATGTAGATATCGGCTCTATCCACTCCCGGCTCCCCTCCTATAAATTGATTGACCATCAATCCCGGCATTCTTCCTGCCAGGGCATTGTTGATATTTGCGGTAGGGCTTTGTTTCAGGTCTTTTGTCGTAATTGTTGCCACCGATCCGACAATCGTCTCCTTCTTTTGGGTAGAATAACCCACAACCACCACTTCTTCCAATGCTTTCGTATCCTCTACCAAGGTAACATTGATGGTACTTCGATTGTTCACCTTGATTTCCTGGGGCTGAAAACCGACGTAAGAAAAAATCAACGTAGCATTTGGATAAGGAACGGTAATGGTATAGTTTCCATCTGTATCCGTAACCGTTCCTATGTTAGGTTCCCCCTTTACGACGATATTTACCCCGGGCAAGGGGTCTCCCTGATCGTCAATAACTTTACCTCGTACTGTAAAATTTTGAGCAAGTACACACACGGAAAATGTCCATAGTAATGTGAACAAAACTCCTTTCATCAAATTTGGTAATTTTTCTCGTTTCATTAGTTCTTTTTTTGGTTAGTAATTAATTAGTAATTAAGATGTAAATTTGAATATAATTAAGATTAAATTATATCATAGGCAATTGGTTTTTTAGGGTTTATCGTGTTTTATCTTTTCTTTAAAATGATTTTTTGTGCTTCGAAGCTCCCATCATCCAATTGTTTTGCAGG
>JAQVEB010000001.1 GCA_028698105.1 Petrimonas sp.
TTAACCGGGAATTATGCCGGACTGAAAGGTGGTGCATCTGCTTCGCAGATTAAGAATGACCCTGCATTTAAACGAACTCGGGAAAATATGAATGAGTTTGGCGGGTGTGCAATGGTTGGGAAGTCGATAAGGAGCGGGCAAGCTCAATTGCTTAAGCAAATGAGTGATCCCCAATTAACAGGAAGATTGACGGGTATTGTCAAGAAAATAAATCTTGAGGATAAGACAGAAGCTCGTGGATATCGTGCAATCCTGATTACACAGGTTCCTCAATATCTTATCGGCTTAAATTTCAACAAGAACAGAAGTTTTGAACGTATTTTCTTTGCTCCATTTGAATTGACTGCAAATGAGGACAGAAACGTTGTAACGTTGAATGTTGAAGATTTCAATCCAATGAATTATGTGAACGCGCCAAATGGGGCGACTCATTTTAGATTGATTAACTCAATTTCCGTGATTTCGGATTATGCCTATAACAACGAAACGGGCAGTTACGAGCCGATAGATGCAAGTTTAAATGAAATGGGCAATGTTGTTTACTCCGATTACGTTGCTTTAAATTCTACAGGTATGGGCAGCGGAAGCATTGAAAATTCTTTGCCCGGCTTACCCACAATGAACGAGAATGTGAGTTTATTGGCTTGTGTTGGAATTGAATTTCATCAAAAAATTGGAGAAAACCACTATCTTCTGAATGAAGGAAACTGTTTGAAAATTCAGAATGTATTCTAAATCAGTCATTCCATCAGATTAAAAAAACCTGTCATTCGATAGGTTTTTTTTGTACGATATAGTGAAGTCATCTATGAGTTATCTTCGGCTTATCCTTGGCTTATTTATTCGGTAAATGAGAAGATGGGAATAAATGCAAACTTAGCGTATAGCACAAAGTGGCTTTGTTATCGGCAAGGTTTTTTGGAAAAATACTACCTGAAAGGTGGAGATTTTTTCAAAAACCCGAAGGGCTTGACCTTGTAAGATTACAAAAAAGCCACATTATTTTTGCGGTGTTTGCATTTTCCATAAATGACTGTCCGGGAATATAACGTTCCGGCTCTCCATTTTAAACGAATTGGTTATGCATTTGAGCGTGACGGAAAAAGGGCGTTTTGTAATGAAGCTTGCGAAATGAAAAAATGAACTTTTTTTGGCACTGCGAGCCGTTGCGAGTGGAGCGAGGGTGGCAGAAGGAGGAAGCGCGAAGAATGAGCGCGTCTGATGCTTACTGTTTCGGCAGGGCTGGCGCGCTTTTTTGCGGTGAAGTGGAGTTTTCAAAAAGCAAGTGTGTGAATGGAATGAGCGTGTGGAATGTAGCAAGGAAGTGATTGTTTTTGAGGAACGAAAAAGCATCACGACGAAGCGAAATGTAACAGGCGAATGAAAAGAGTACGCTTGCACAGATATACAATGTTTTTGCGGTGTGAAGAAGTGGAGCGAAGAAGAGGAACGAAGCGAAGCGAACGGATGCACACGGCAATATACTTTTGATTTGAAAACGAAACGAAACTTGCAAAAAACGTGACATCCCGATAAGCCCGAGCGACTAGCAGGCGAGCAAAACTCTCAGTGGCGGTTGCCCCCTTTTTACAAATAAATGAGCGCAGCGAATACCTAAAAGGGGTTATAGGGGGCAAGAGTAGCCACGGGTGAGGAATGAACGAGCGTGTGCAGCAAAACAAACAGCCACGCCACTATGAGCACCTACCGGAGCGCAAAGAGTGGATGTGGATGTGTTATTTGTCAAGGGTGGCGAAAAAAATACTACCCAACGGGTGGAGATTTTTTTCAGCCATTTATATACCCTTGCAAATATGTTTTTTGAGTGCAAGAATTTCGGCTACTCTCGGCATAGCTCAAACAAGTTTGGCTCTGCTCTCGCTTGCACGAAATTTGTGAAACAAAGTGAGTGATTGACGAACACCGCTTTACCTGTTCAGGTTAAAACAACTATATCAATGAGGATATAAACATTTAATGAAACAAAAAAAGGGTTTTTTAAACCCTTTTTGTTATTATAAGAAATATATTTGATATTGTTTATCCACAACAGTGGTAGGCTAAATTATCTATATATTTTTTTAGAATTCTTGCTAAAGTAGGTGTGTAGTTCGTTATTCTAATGTCGTTTTTAAATACTTCTAAACCATATTTCTCAATTACAGAACCTATTGAGGAATTTAAAAAAGAACTTGAAACAGAGTCAATTCCTGTAAAAGAAAGCAATATCTCAGATTTATTTGATAAGAGGTTATCAATTTGGGTAAATAGGGAAAAACCATCTACGTTTGTATATGTTCCCCCACATAAATCTTTGACAAATATTTTTTGACTTGCTTTCATTTTGCAAAAGTATAAATTAATATTTAAAGTAGAAGAATTTCATCTGTTAATTCTTCTTCGATAACAGGTAAATTATTTGTATCTAATGTAACTACACAAATAGTACCCGGAAAATGGTTGTCCAATGTTATTTTTTTTGCTATCTTATCAGGATGAAAAATAATAAGGGCATTATTACTAATAACAATCATTTTACTATTAAGTTCATTAATATTAGATAGAACATTATCTAAACCGAATCCACGATTGTGAGGTATAGAATATGTTGAAAAACTAAACTCAAAAGCTTTGGCAAGAGCATCTATGTTCTCCATTCTTTCTTCATTTTTATCCTTCAGATATTTGTTGATTTTATTGGGAATACCTACCCCAAAGTCGCAAACACAGGTAATAATAGAATTCATTTTTGAATTATATTGAGTGAATGTGTATCCCGGAATTTTGGAATCTGAATGGTCAAAGACATTATTCATTAACTCACCTAACGCAATACTGAGTGAAAACAAACTTTTACCATCGAAATGATTGTTTTCGTAATATTTTTTAATAAGGTCAGGATAAATAGAGATTTTAGATTTTTCCAAACGCCAAAGTGGAAATGTTTTTGGATCAGAACATTTATATTCATCAAATTTTTCGTTATTGCAAAATTTATCGAAATAAAAGGAATTCAGATATTTAATTAATTCATCCGATGCATTCTTGATTCTCACTTTAAAACCCTGTGATTGGTACTCAAAAATTAAACAAGCTAACGCTGCAACGTGATATGGTTTGAGATGTAAACATAAAGTAAAGTCGAGAATGATTAGTTTTACGGGAAATAGCCTGAAATCGTGCTTTGAAACTCGATTATTATTTATCCATTTAATATGTTCTTCAATGCTATTGAAGTCAATAACAATAATGGTTTTTATTTTACCTCTGTATCTTTTATAATGTTGTGAAATCTTAGATTTTCTCATAAAGTTAATTAAACGAAAATAGTTATTACCTCATCCCCTTCAAAATATCAACTAATTCACCAATGGAGTTGGCGCCATCGAGTTTGGCATTATTGAATACCATAAAGTAACGATAGTTATCGCCGGCTTTGCTTGCCCATAGTTTGCCCAAACGAATTTTTCGCTTGCTGTCGGAATTATCTCGGTCGTCGCCTTTGGTTTCGAGAAGTATGATATTTCCGTTTTTCATTTTTATAATGAAATCGGGATAGTGATTAACAAAACCATTTATGTAAAAACCTTTACCGCGTTCTAAGTTTCTATGCCAAAAAACAACGCTGTCAAGATTGGCGATTTTGTCAATTACTCTGCGTTCGAAATCATTCATTTCTCCTTCTTCGACATATAAGTTTTTTGTTATTCCCTGATGGGTGTTTTTAGGACTTATTCTTTTCGGAAATCCGAATGATTCCTTACAAACAACTAAGCCTTTGTCTAATTGAATATTGAATTGTTTTTCGGCATAATCATTTGTTAATGAATTGATTTTATCTTTAATTAAGTTTGAATAAAAGTAATCGTTTTGAATAATTTCAGCAATTTTTTCGCTATCCAAATCTTTTATCGCTCGTTTTATAAACTCGATAATTTGCGGTTCGGGAATTTCGTCTATGCGCTTTACCTGACGAGCTAACGCCGTAGCTAATTGGTTTATTTTCCCTTCGGGAGATAAAGATGTAAAGTATTGTACAAAATTCTCTTTTACGGTATTGGGTACTTTTTTATATTCGGGTATGTATTCATCTTTTCGACTTTCCACTAAATCAATACTATACATATCGGTGGTAGTTCTGGTAAAATCTATCTTGTGATCTTCCTTGCTTAAGTCGAACCCATCTAACAAGAAATTTTTTGTGAGAGGCAGGTATTCGCCTTTCGCTTCAAAAAGTGAACCTGTATCTACTCTTTTGTGAAAAGACGGTAGTTTGATGTCTTTTACTTCTGTCTTGAAAATTTCCTTAACCGGATATGTTTTTACTTTGTCCATAAGTTCGGTGGGTATCGGGTTTTCTTCCTTTTTTAGTTCTTCAATTTTCTTTTCGTATTCGGAGTTTGTAGTTTGTGCTAATTGTATAACTTCATTTATAATTTTCTTGCTTTGTTCTGAATTAGATAGAGATATAATATTTTCGATGTCAATTTCCGGCTCATCATTTACCGACTTAATACTTTGCGAGTAAGTAGGTTGAATTGGTTGAGAAAATAAATCTTCTAAACTTTCGGGGCTTTTGTTTTGTGCTTCCTCTGTCATTTGACTCTCGGGTGTGCGGTAATCTTTTGAACTAAATCCGGCTTTGTTTAAGCCAAGAATAATTCTATCCAATGTTTTCAGAAATTCATTGGATGATGTGAATACATAAGAATAATTTAATAAATCAACTTTGTGTTTTGTGGTGTAGGGTTGTCGCAATATTCGCCCTAAGATTTGTTCCACATCCACACTCGAAGATTTGTTTGCCAATGTTGCCAAAACATAGGCAAAGGGACAATCCCAACCTTCTTTTAGCGCGTTGATGGTTATTATATACCGCACTTCGGATTCACGCGACATCAGGTCTTCGTTTTTGAGTTCGTCTTTGTTCGCGGTTTTTATACGAATTTGATTTTCGGGAATACCTATTTCGATAAGTTGAGCTTTAATTTTATCGAATGTTACATTGTCTTCATTGGTTTTTGGTTCTGCTTGAAATAGCACAATGGGGCGAATGTATTTCCCGCCGTTCTGTTCATTAATTAATGCTTTTTCCTCCAATGTTTTCTGTAATTGAATAGCACTTATAATAACCTCGTTGGCACTTTGGTGGTTATAAACAATAACCGGCAGCTTGACCATATTGTCTGCTTTCAGTTTCAGGGCATCCACAAAACTAATGATATTGCTCTTTTCTCTGGGCGTTGCCGTGAGGTCTAAAATGAAACTCGGATTTAGGCTGTTGAGCATTTCGATGCGAAGATTTGCTTCGAAATTATGGCTTTCATCAATAATGATTACCGGATTCAATTGTGCGATTACCTGTATCAAGGCTGTTTCGTCTGCTCCGTCTATCATTTTATCGGGATAGGTGTATGTTTCGGGAAATTGAGCAAGATTTTCATTTTCCCGATACACACGGCGACCATCTTTGTTGTTGGAAGCAAAAGACTGTACGCTAAGAACTAAAATGCTTAACTGCTCTTGCACTTCCACCGGATTAAATCCTTGTCCGAAAAGCAAGCTTTCTTTGTCCAACACCCTTACTGCATTGCCAAAAAGAGAATCAATTTTTTGCCTGTATGGATGATTGGGGTCGCTTAGGTTTTTGTATGTTTGTTTTAGAATGGTGTCGGATGGAACAAACCACGCTACCACTTTAGGTTTTTCGGGTGGATAACTGTCGAAAATAGGTTTTAGGGCATTGCAAGCAATAAATGTTTTTCCACCTGCGGTTGGTACTTTTGTAGTTACGCGCGGAACTCCTTTGATGGAGTTGTCGTAAGGTTTTAAAAAACTATCTTCGATATGGTGGAACGATATGCCTTTATTTTCCCAAAAACGAGAGAAAGCTGCGCTTATGTGTTTTGTTTCTTCGAGCAACCGGATATATTCCGACAAATCGTTGATTACTTCCTGCTGATATTGTTTGAGTTCCATTGTTTAAAATCTTCTGATGTCTCTTGGTATTTTCTTGAAAATGATGTTTTTTGCCAACATATAATCTTTGTCTAACAGACAACGGTCGGCATAAATGAGGTACTGTTCCGCTTGTTCTGTTACGATGTCAAGCGTTTCGATGCTTAACGTGGTCAGTTTATCCTTTTCGTAATAGAAGTAATAGCCTGTATCGTTGTAGGTGTCTAACAGATATTTGTGTTCGGGTGTCTGCTCCCGGTCTAAGTATTGTTTTGTTTCGGAAAAATAGATGTATTCTCTTATTTTTTCTTCGCCTATTTCTTCGTTCAGGTTTTTATCTTCTTTAAAAAGCGGTTGCCCCAATTCATAATAATCGAAACTTCCACCTGTTCCCTCGGTAGTACTCTTTCCTGTACCGTAACCCTGCATTACTCGTTTTACCCTTTCTGCCGTGATACTGTCGGCGTAATCTTCCATTTCTATCAGAATGAATTTTCGGTTGCCACCGTCTTTATTTGCATTTAATACTGCTTGAGCTGTTGTGCCTGAGCCTGCGAAACTGTCAAGGATAATGGAGTTTTTATTGGTAGATATTTCTAATATTCTATTTAATAAACTTACGGGCTTTGGGGTTTGGAAAACTTTCTCTCCATTAAAAATTTGCATCAACTCTTTTGTAGCCTCTGTTGCAGTACCCAAATCACTCCATATAGTAAAAGGATTTACTCCTTTTGTTTCTGCTTCAAATAAGAATCTTTTATATTGCGGTTTTGATTTTCCTGTTTTTCCAAACAAAATGCGGTTATCGGCAAATGCAATATCATATTTTTCCTTAGTAAATCTCCAATGTCTCCCTTTTGGTGGTAAATATATTTTATTTGTATTGGGATTCACTATTTCATATTGTAAGTTTTCTCGAATATTAGGAGCATCCATAGGATCTGCGACCCAGGATCCTCTTGGGTCATTATCAGGGTTTTTGAATTTTGCTTCAGTAATAGGTAGCGAATTAAGCCTAAATGTATTTCTATTCTTTGAATAGCAAAGAGTAGAGTTATGCGATAAAGAAAAATCAATGTCATTTTGACTCGATTTTCTGTGATGCCATATGAAGTTAGTTACAAAATTGTTTACCCCAAAAATCTCATCACATATTAATTTGAGGTTAGCTTGTTCATTATCGTCAATGGAAATAAAAATAGCACCGTCGTCAGCCAAGAGTTTATGCAAAAGCACAAGGCGTGGGTACATCATACAAAGCCATTTATCGTGGCGTGAAAGGTCTTCGCCCTGCTTGCCTACAACTTCGCCTAACCATTTTTTTATTTTCGGATGGTTTACATTGTCGTTATATACCCATTGTTCGTTTCCGGTGTTATATGGCGGGTCTATGTAGATACATTTGATACGTCCTTCGTATTGGGGCAACAGGGCTTTTAAGGCTTCTAAATTATCGCCGTGAATAATTTTGTTACCGCTCAACCCCTCCCCGGCACTCCCCACAGGTGTAGGGGGAGTTGTGGGCTGTTCAGCTTGAAAGGTATATTTGTGTTCCAATACTCTAAACGGCACGTTTTGATGATGATTGACTACTTTTTCTTTTCCTATCCAATGAAGTGTGGGCATAATTGTGTGTTTGTCTTTCGATAATAGGCTCAAAATTACAAAAACATTTGTAAAGAGCGTGAATTGAAATAGATAAAAGATGTTGATGTTTACACTTCCTCTAATTCAAATTCATTTATCAGAGATAGCACGGCGGGATTTATTTCAATCATTTTATTGAGTGTGGGGCTGAAATTATTGTTATAACCTTGTGGAAGATTCGGTTTATGTAATTGCTCTAATATGAAATCGGCAATGTCGTAACCGATTTCAATTTGTTGTGGTGAGGCGTGTTTTTCCACGAGGTCGGAAATTGAGATGTGGCAATAGATTTCTGATTTGAGTTGCACCATTTTTTCTTTCCATTTTGTGTAGCATCCGGCATCGGGATAAAGAATAACTTTTTTGCCTTTGAAAATTTTTGATTTTTCAACACTCAATCCATTGAGGTTGCCCGCGGCAAGCCAATTGAAATCGGGAAAAACCATACTTGCAATTATGGCTGTTTTCTCGGCTTCAACCACTGCGATGGGTTTATCGGAATACATTCGCAAAAGATGTTCTCCGAAATAGCATTGCTGCAAATTGAAGTTCTTAAATTCGGGGTTGCTTTTCTTTAAGAGGTTATGTACCCAATTAATTGCACCGGATTGTTGTTTGATGCGTTTACCGGTATCGGGGTTGTATTGCATAACCTTTCCGGTACGGAACTTTCCGTTTATATCCATTTGCCAAAAGATGACTTCTTTGTTTTTTGTGGCTCCCAATGCGTAATTTTCAACGGCATTTGTGATTTGCTCTTTGGTAAACATTTCACAAAGGAAACGAACAAAATTTGAGTTGAAAGAAGCGGATTCTTTTACTAATTTCCACGGAATGTAATTGATGGGCGAATTTTGCATTGGCTGTGGTATCATTTTTTTGTGTGAGTTGGTAAACTCTTTTTTAGAAATGGGATTATCGGTAAAATATTGTTTGGGTGTATAATGGTAACCACATTTAACTTCGCGGTTACATTTGCCTACAGTTGAATGGATTGGCGCGTTGGTATCTCCACTCAGATATAACGTAAAGCTTTCTTTTGTTTTGCATTGAGGACAGGTAGAACGGCTGGACTTTCCACTATATTTCTGTAAATAAGGTTGCTTGTACATTTTTTATTCTGTTTTTTTAGAAACAATTGGTAACAATGGTAACAGGTGTTACCATTGTTACTACGTGTTACTATCTGATTTTAATTTGGTTACTATTCTTGTAACTTTAACTTTGAAACTATTGAAATTGCTTTCATCGGTACAAAGTTTCTTCGCAATTGAGTAAGCGGAAGCTTGAGGGTCGTCGTTTAGGCATTGCTGTATATCAGTCTCGAGTTTTTGCCTGTCTTTTTCAGAAACTACTTTTAAGTGTTTGAACTCGTAATCGAAGTTGAGGAACTCGAATTGTAAAAAATTGGCAGGCTTATTTATCTGACAAACAATAACATTGTTTGCATCATACTTATGTTCACAAAAACGCACTTTCATCATTTTAATATAGCGGAGTGATTTATCTGAAAAGCTTTCGCCTATGGCGAAACTGCTGTCACAGAAATTCATCAGCATTTTGCTTCCTTGTAAATCGTTTCGGGTTAGCGGTTTTGAAAGATCTCTTTTTGGCGTGTGCGCCAAAATGAGCAATGACAGGTTGTATTTGTTTTTTAGTTTTTTCAAGTGTTTCATTAGAGGAAGCGCATCTTTGGCTTTCTCGTTTTCGTGTCTTAGATAAGTAATGTTATCTATTATCAGAATTTCGGCTCCGGTTTCAATAATTGCTTGTTCGATTGAGTTATTCAAATAATCCTCGAATGAAATTCCTTCAGGCATTTCGGCATCGACATCAATTTCTACTCTCAAAAAATTTTCGCTGAAATTATATGAGTTGGTATAATTTTCGGAATAGCGACCTTGAAACTGTTTATCGGTTAATTCAAAATCGAAGTAGAGAATTTTTCGGGCTTCTGATTCAAGTTGAAATCCGGGAACAGAAATACCCTTAGAAATACTGTTGCCAATTTGAACTGCCAAAATGGATTTTCCAACATTGGTGTCGGCAAAGAGAATACACAATTCTCCTTCATACCAAAATTCGCTAAACAGCATTTTGGGTATGGGCCTCAAAGCTGCTTGCTCTATCCATTTATTCGCTGATTTGACGTCGAAAAGTCCTATGGTGTTGTTTGCTTCGTTTTGCCTCAAATTATCTTGTAAATCGTTGCTTAGCAAATAAATAAAATCATTATTTTTGTTTTGTGAAATTATATTGTCTCCCGTTTGATTGTGGTAGTCGGCGGGGGATTCTTTTTTTATATTCATACTTCGATCTCCTTTCCAATAGGTTTTACGTGATTATTATCTAATAGCTCTTTGATATCGGACACTCTGTAATAAATTTTGTTACCGATTTGTGAGTAACCGATAACTCCTTTGTCTCGCCAAAGTTGGGCTGTTTTCTGACTAATATTCATTAATTCCATAAACTTTGGGTTGTCCATAAACATTTCTTCGGGAAATTGTCTGTTGTAGATAAAATCGCTTGCGATTTTGTCTAACTTACGGAGAATACGTTCGTATTGCTCTTTGAAAAAATCGTCGTAGTGCATCATTTTATTTTCCTCCTTTCAAAATAGCGTTTACATCGCTCATCCGATATTTTCTTTTTCCTCCCACTTCGTTGTGGCACAGATAGCCTTTCTTGTGCCATCTCCATAGTGTACTCCTATCCACATCCAATATTTTAGCAACCTCGTCGGGGCTTGGGTAGGTTTCGGCATTGGCATCGGTTATTTGTTGCTGAAGCTCTTGCTTTGTTGATTCAAGAAGTGTTTTAGCAAATTCTTTTAAATCAGTTAATGACACAGCAACGGTAACGTTGCCACTTTCTAATAAATCTTTAATTGGTATCATCGCTTTTCTTTTTATAAAGATTATTGCATCGGGGTAGCCGTAAAACAATCCTCTGCAATTATATCCATTCCATTTCAAAGGTTTACGGTCGCTTTGATGGAGAAGGATAGTGCAAAAATAAGGGGTGGTGCAACAAAATAAAAAGACAAAAAAGGACTGTTCGTTTTTGTCCCTTTTTGTC
This sequence comes from Petrimonas sp., assembly GCA_028698105.1. GTDB lineage: Bacteria > Bacteroidota > Bacteroidia > Bacteroidales > Dysgonomonadaceae > JAQVEB01. Next base: position 10,687 of record JAQVEB010000001.1, read on the forward strand.
CCTTTATGGTAATAATGAGTATTTTATGAGAAAAGCTATTCTTTTTGTGATGCGTGTATTTTCAGAGTACAGCCTATATTTACCTAATTATCAATAAATTGTAATTATTTTTGTTTGTTTTTTTGAGGGTGTGTTAGTCGAAATTTTATGGTAATCGTTTCAATATATCATTTAATTGGTTTTGATATTGATCATCATTTACTTCCGAAAATTTTTCTGAAAAATTGGCACGAGTACCTGATTTGGTGCCAAATAACTTAGAAACAGCTTGATGGTATTTAGTTTGATTTAGCTGTTTTGAGATATATCCTTTCTTTTGTAATGCAACAGTATAGAGCGCAAGCGTGAGGGCTTTTGAACGAGAAGTGTTTAATTCTGTTTTCATCATTTCAGTGATTGAGTCTATTTTCTCAATATCTTGACGAATGAAAAAGTCTTTAAATGAATTTGAGAATGGTTCCTCCCTTCTTGTATCACTTTCACTTGTACTTGATAGTTCTTCTTTTGCTTTTAGAACTCCTTGTTCAATTTCTTCAATTTTTGGCCAAAATAATTTCAGTGGATCTTCGTCAAGAAAGGCTAGGAATTCGTTTATTGAGCCATTACTCGTAACATAACAAGGATAATTATTATTTTTATAGCCCTGACTTTTGACAAATTCTTTATCTCTTGCAATATCTTCCAAGGTTTTTATTATCCGATTATCTGAAGTGTCGGTAATAATTTCACCGTCAATTTTTATTCCCTTTCCCGTTTCAATACTTGCCACAACAAAATCATTTTCACGATATCTTTTGTTATATTGATTTTCAATTTCAGATTTATATTTACTTAGAACAAATAAACATCCGTTCAACAAATCTTCCGGGTCAGTAAATTCATCGCGTTGCGCTTTCTGAGCCTCTCTTTTGAAAAAAGATTTGAAAGGAGTTCTCTGGCCTTCATATTCAAAGTAAGCATCCATTATTAGTCTACCACATTCCATATTATTTGAGTTTTGATTATTTTTTGTATTATTCTCAACTTTAGCTGACTCTTTTATTTTTAAATCATTAATGTATTTTTGAGCTAATTCCATACTGCCAATATACCAATCAACATCTGTAATCATTCGATGGCTTTTTAGATAAAAACCACTATCTTGCTGGAGTTTCATTAAATCGATACCATACGTAAGGAGCAAAGCATCCAATCTATTTGTAAACAAGAATTTTATGTGAACGAACATCTCTAAACAATGTTCTACGGTGTTTTTTTCATTAATTTGTTGGTTAGTAATTTCAATAAACCGTCGATTTATAAAGTATATTCTTTCGATATTATTTTTATATCTTATTATAAATTCATCGCAAGCCTCAATTTGCTCCTTTGGTGTTCCTGCAGGCTCTCCTGATGTATTAAAAAGAACTTTATCCATAGGCAAAGACATCCATTCTTTCTTTTCATTTTCACAGTTTTGAATTTCTTTATTCAAACGATTTATTTCGGCAGTTGGACAATATATTTTAGAAATTTCATTGAATGGCTTCAATAACGAAAACAGATATCTTTCCTTTTCTTGCTCGGATTGACATTCACAAAGATTTTTTTCTATTTCTTCAATCAAAGGACTGTCTGCATAAATAATAACACTGTCATCAAATTCTTCAGTTGCTTTAAGAATGCGTTCAGGTAAAACCTTATCGTAAAAGTTTTGCCATTTTTCATCTATTATTTTATCCTTTTCTTGTGGATAGTATCCTAAATCGTATTTATGCCTAAAATAATCGATACAATTATGCACAACTCCTCCAAACTCAAAAGCTTTGAAAAATGGTATTTCAATTGTTTTATCCATACTGACATTTAGCTAGTACAACATTGATTACACTTATTCTTATATTAATAAATCCACTAGTTCTTTTTTCATATCATCGTCAATATCTCTATATCGAGCAAAAGCCTTACTTCCCTCTTTATGGCCACTTAATGAGCCGACTAAGCTAGGGTCTTTTACTTGTTTATACAAATTTCCGACAAAACTTCTTCTTGCAATATGTGAACTTGCGATTTCATTAAGGGGCTTCTTCTCTTCTTCGCGAGTAGTTGGATTTATTACGGTTACCAATCTTGTGAGCCCGGCGATAAGAAACATATCTTTAATGGCATCATTGTATTTTTGTTCACTAATAAACGGTAATAACTTGGGGCAATCAGGGTATCTATCCAAAATCTCCAAGGCGATTGAATTCAATGGCACTCTTACGGTTATGGGGCGATTTTCTTTTGTTTTTCTTGCAACGTACTCAATTGCTCCGTTCATAACATTGTCTTTCGTCATTTTATACATATCCCCTACTCGACAACCAATTAGACACTGAAAGACGAAAATATCTCGCTGTATAGCCAATTGAGGGCGTTTAGTCAAATCGGCATTGTACAATGTGTTTCTTTCATCAATAGATATGTAATAAGGTGTACCATAAACACACTCCTCAACTGTGTAATTTTCAAATGGGTTGTTTGTTGTTTTCTTCTCTTTTATAGCCCAAAGTATGAACGTTCTGATTTTTGTAAAAATATCATTAATGGTGTTTTGTCCTCTTTTTTGTGGGGTTCTTTTTTCAGGAATTTGCGCATAAATATCGGGGTAATCTATGTAATATTGATGCTCATTGCGCATAAAATTCTCAATATCGATCAATGTGTCAGAGGTAATATTATCAAACGTCAAAATAATTGGCTGACGTATATATTTCTTGTAAATCTCATATCGCTGTAAAGCTCGCTTGATTACTTTAAAATTATTGATTCTGACTGTCGATAATTTTCTTTTATTTAAGAATTCGTCGAATGCTTCAAAGAATGTTTGTTCTTGGTGTTTATTTTTCAGTTCAGGGTATTTATGTGGATTAATTTTTTTATCTATTTCAATATCTAACATATCAGAAGTGAGGGCTTCTTTATTAATAGTCTCACTATAAATATCACCTATTAATCTCTTTCGCTCATTGACTGCATCATTAAATATTTTTCTTTCCAAAGAAGGATAAATGACCTTGGCTTTTATGGCTTGTTTTTTATCGTCCCAAACTTCGGGATCAATCGTAAATTCACTTGTATGAAAAAGTTGAATATTTCTGCCATCTCTTAATCGGAACCTGATATTTACTGAATCTGTTTTTCTTTTAGTGGTCCTAATAAATGCTTGAATTGTTGCCATAATTCTGAAATTCATTGGTTTGTATGTGGTGCAAATATACAAAATTTGCACCACATTTGCACCACATAATGCAATTATTTGCAATAAATTTCAATATTATTTTTCTCTCATATAAATCATAATTATATGTATATCAGTATTAATAAGTTATCTAATGAGATTTCAGGTTATTTTATTTGATTGAAAAACTCAAACACGGCTCTGGGTACCCAGAAAGCAAAACCCTAATTGATTGATTTTCAATTAGGGTTTTTCGATTCTTAGAAACTGTTTTGGAATATTAAACATAAGTTGGATTCGCATAATTAATTGTCTGTTAGTTCAGAATTGATTATCTAACACACATCGCCCATAAAATTATCTTTCTTCAACCTGAGGCATCAGTCTTATTCATAAGACATTACACTCTTTAAAACGTAACAAATTCTTAATATGTTTTTCTGCATTTTTTCGGTTTTTATCTTTTAATTTGTCTTTTTATATTCAAAGACTTAACACGTTAAGCTGATGGAAACAACAAACATTGTAACCGACAAAGATCACGAAATGGCTCAGAAATGCGCTGAATGCCCCGTATGCCGTACTGCTCGTAGAAAATAAAAAGGAATAGCTTTTTGGTTTGTGAAGAAAATTGAAGAAGATAAATGTCCGTATTGTAAAGCTTACGAAAAGGTTTACGGCAAAAAAGCACACGAACCAGCAGTGTAGTCATTATGCAAAATTATTTCCTCTATCAAACAATGAAAACAAATAAAAACGCACCGGTTTATTATTCCGGTAAAATAATAATAAATTCATCTGCAGAAAATGTATGGAAAATACTTTCCGACATTGATAACTGGCCGCAATGGCAAAAGGCAATTGAATATGCCAGATTAAATGGAGAACTTACGCCCGGCACTACTTTCGATTGGAAAAACGGAAGTTCGAAAATTCACTCGACGCTGCACACTGTGAAAGCTCCGAATTATATCGGATGGACGGGAAAATCAATGGGAATTAATGCTGTCCACAGTTGGAAAATCACTTCGCTTGGAAATGGAACGACCGAAGTCTTTGTGGAAGAGAGTATGGAGGGATTATTGACTAAATTGATGAAAAACTACCTGAATAAAATCGTGAAACAAGCGCTTCAAAAATCATTGGAAGAATTAAAAATCGCTTGTGAGCAGAAAATATAATTAACGTGAGTTCGATAACCTTAGTAAAAATATTGTGAGTATTAAAAAAAGACCTTATTACCTTATTCTTTGCTTAATACAATTTTTTCTTGCATCGAACTCACGTTAGTTAAGCTGTTTTTTTCTTGTTTCCTGTGTAAAAAATTACATCTTTTTGAAAAATCATTTCCTTCTGACTTTCACTTCAAACGCTCTTGCGGGATTTTCTCGCAGCAACCGGTTTATCTTTTCGCGCGTGAAACCGCTATTTTCCAGGGTGGGAATAAGTTTGGTAAAAAGAGCAGTGAATCCCCTGAAATCACCGCCGCCCGGTTTTGCCGGATCGAACCAGCCGGCATCGTGCGATAAAAGAACACGGGATAAATGGCCCTGCTCATCCAGATAACGGATTAACGACGCTATTTCGTCAACATTTCCTTCAGAAATATAATCCAGACTAATCCATGCGCCTTTTTCGGCTGCGAGGGAGAGTTTTTCCACCTCTTTTTCGCTTTGGGCATGCACCCAGATAAACGCTTCGGGAGAAACGCCATACCGCTCAAGCACTTCCATTTGCTGGAAGGCGGGAAGCGAAGGTCCTGTATGCGAAGCAATAACCAGTCCGCTTTGCAGATGTGTTAATGCCGCGGCTTCAACGAGTGTGGTGTGAAATTGGGAAAGCGAATCGCTATCCACACCTATTTTGATAAATCCGGGCTTGATTCCGGTCCCGCGGATTCCGTTTTCCCATTCCGCAATCCATATTTCCAAAAGCGCTTCGGCCGATTTACCAAGAAACGACGACGGAATAAATTTGTTGTTCCGCACGCCGTAAAAGCCGGTGTTGGTGAGAATATGCAGTTGCGTTTCATCGGAAAGCCTTTTCAGAAGTTGCGGATCACGTCCCAAATATTCGGGAGTGCACTCAACAAACGTTTGGCAGCCCAACGCTTTGATTTCCTGCAAATACGGCAATACCTTCTCCATCACTTCATTTACGTTGTACCGCGATGCGCTGACACTATCGGCGCCAATAAAATCCACGAGAATATGCTCATGTGTTAGTGTTATGCCCATTTCCTGCGCAGGAATGCGGCCGTTTACCGTCATAACGAATCCCTGTGACTGGCTTTTGCAACTTGGCAACAGGGCAATTGTAAAGATTAATGCAGCGAATAAATTTTTCATTGGCAGGTTGATTTTCGTGGTGAGTAAATCGTCTCGTCAGCACAAAATTAACAATAAAAACAAAAAAAACCACCCTTACGGATGGCTTTTCAAATAATTACCGGGTTTTCTGACCGGTTTATTTCAATTTTTTGTAACCATAAACCGCGCGGTCGCCCAGTTCTTCTTCGATGCGGAGCAGTTGGTTGTACTTCGCCATGCGATCGGAACGGCTCAGTGAACCGGTTTTGATTTGTCCGGCGTTGGTAGCCACGGAAATATCGGCAATGGTAGCGTCTTCGGTTTCACCCGAACGGTGCGATGTTACGCTGGTATAACCGTTTCGGTGAGCCATTTCTATGGCGTTCAACGTTTCGGTAAGCGTACCGATTTGGTTTACTTTGATCAGAATGGAGTTTGCACATCCTTGTTTGATGCCTTTTTCGAGGAATTCCACGTTGGTTACAAACAAATCGTCTCCAACCAATTGACACTTGTCGCCAATTTTATCGGTAAGCAGTTTCCATCCGTCCCAATCGCCTTCGTCCATACCATCTTCAATGGAGTCAATCGGATATTTTTCAATCAGTTGGGCCAGATATTCAACTTGTTCTTTCGCTTTGCGTTTTTTACCGTCTTTTCCTTCAAATTTAGAGTAATCGTACACGCCGTTGCTGTAAAACTCCGAAGCGGCGCAATCCAAAGCAATGTTTACGTCTTTTCCGGGTTTGTATCCGGCATTTTTTATTGCCGTGAGAATGGATTCCAATGCTTCTTCGGTTCCACCGGCCAAGTTGGGGGCAAAACCTCCTTCATCGCCTACCGCCGTGCTCAGTCCTTTATCGTGGAGCACTTTTTTCAAGGCGTGGAACACTTCAGCGCCCATGCGCAAACCTTCTTTAAACGATTTTGCGCCCACGGGACGGATCATAAATTCCTGGAAAGCGATCGGAGCATCGGAGTGCGAACCGCCGTTGATGATATTCATCATGGGAACGGGCAAAACGTACGAATTTGTTCCGCCAATGTAACGATAGAGCGGCAATCCGAGGTAATCGGCTCCGGCTTTTGCCACGGCCAGCGAAACACCCAAAAGTGCATTCGCACCAAGATTTGATTTCGTTTTCGTACCATCGAGCTCTAACAATTTCGCATCAACGTTCAATTGATCCAAAACGCTCATACCTAAAAGCTTGGGAGCTATTTTCTCGTTGATGTTGGCAACGGCTTTGGTAACGCCTTTCCCGCCGTATCTTTTTTTATCGCCATCGCGAAGTTCCAACGCTTCGTTTTCACCGGTGGAAGCTCCCGAGGGAACGGCTGCGCGTCCAAAAGCGCCCGATTCTGTTAACACTTCAACTTCAACGGTTGGGTTTCCTCTCGAATCGAGGATCTCGCGTCCTAAAATACTTACAATTCTCATGTTTTTTGATTTTTATAATTAGTATATAAACGTATAATGTTCTTTTAGTGCATGATAAGATAAAACAAATCTTCCGTCCATTAGTTTACAAAAATAATCATTTTTTGCGTTACTCAAGGCGTTTTTCGGGAAAAAGAATCTCACCCGATTATTGGGTTTCGTAAAAAAACGATTTGATGCGATAAAACAAACGGCTACTGAAACTTAGCGATCAGTTCACTCATATTCGATGTGAGCAGGCGCACGGATATGGCCATCAGGATAACGCCGAAAAATTTGCGCATGATGTATGCCCCGCTTGCACCCATAATGCGTTTCACCACATCCAGAAACCGGAGCACCACGAAAACAAGCACCATGTTAAGGGCTACAGCTAAAATAATATTGATAATGTGATACTCTGCCCGCATGGAAAGCAGCGTAGTAAACGTTCCGGGGCCGGCAATCAGCGGAAAGACCACAGGCACCAGCGTGGAACTCCCGCCGCCGGGGCCATCGTTCTTGAAGATTTCCACGCCGAAGATCATTTCGATGGAGATGATGAGAATCACCAACGCTCCCGCCACCGCGAACGACGAAACATCAACCTGAAACAATTTAAGTATCCATTCGCCGACGAACAAAAAAAGAATTAGCGTGAAAAAGGAGTACGCCGAAGCTTTGGTTGGATTAATCGTTTTATTCTGGCTTCTCAAATTCAGGAAAATAGGCACCGATCCTGTTACATCTATAATGGCAAACAGAACCAAAAAAGCGCTCATTATTTCCACAAAATTCAGTCCTAACATATCTCAGGGAAAACTTATTTTTATCGGGGGTACAAAGATAGCGGTTTGTCGTCTAAATTCCAACATATTCCCGATATTTGTGGAGCGAAACGCTCACCGGTTGCGGTTGAAAATAAGCAGGATGGGCAAAGTTTAAAAATTTGATGATGCGGAACGCATTGAAATGATGGAAAAACCGTTTTGTGAAAGATTCCGGCGTAGCGCTGTTGTTATTGCAATCCGTGATGTCATTCACCACATCGTTCGCGGCAATGAAAACCTGCAACGAAGGGTGCAGTTGCGTCAGGTGTTTCCCGATAACGGATTCATCCTGCTTAAAAAACAGGTGTTTCATATCGAAAAACGTTTTCAGCGCCATAAATGCGTCCATGGAATAAACGTTCATTTCACCGCCGGGTTCGGCGATAATTTTCTGCAACGCAGGGCCGGTGCCGAAAGGAACCCGCTCCGAAAAACGCGCCATTGGATAGACAAACACATCGTCCAGCGCAGCGACTTTTTCCTGCGCGAATATTTTCTGCAGAAAATAAAAATCTTCGCCGCCCTGTTGCCTTCCCATCCCGCCAACACGCACGTAAGCATCGGCAGTAACGGCGAAAGCCGATCCGATGGTATGGTAATAATACGGAAATCCGATGAATTTAAGCGCGCCCTCAACATAGCGGATGTAATCTTCGTATTGCCGGACGGCTTTTTCAATTTCGGGGTCGTCGTTTTCTGCCCGGTGATGGAAATTGTGAATGGTGCACCCGATTTTCGGGGACAGCACAAACGTCTCGTAAATGCGTTTCAGGTAATTGGGCGATACCGTGCAATCGGCATCGAGCGAAACAAGTATCCCTTCGGGATTGTTGGTTTTCCGGAAATAGTCAACAGCCATATCCATACCGATCTTGCGCGCAAGGCCTACGCCTGCATGTTTTCGGGGAAGGTTTTCGAAGATTACGGCAGTAAAAAATGACCTGCCGGTGGAAAAAGTCCGGGAAAATTTCTGCACCTGTTGATAGGTTTCCCTGTTTTGCAAAACTGCCTCTTCGGGCGAGCGAACGCTCGAATTAATGACCACCAACACTACGGTATCCGTTTCGGGATGTTCACAATCGTGCAGGTTTTCCAGCGTGGTTAGCAACTCTTTTTCATCGTAACAGGGAATGACTACTACCATGCCGGCTGCGAACTCCGGCGCAAGTGCGGGGCGCAGATATTCATCGTGTTGTCTGGAGAGGTATGTTTCCCAATTTTTCATGGGCACGAAGATAAAAAATAAGGTTCTTTTTGCAAAGAACCTTATCCAAAATATGTTGTTAAGTCGCTGTTATTTCTTTTCTTCGTTTGCAGAAGCGGTAGCCGGGCCGTATTTTTTGTTCAAAAATTCGATCACATCTGGCGTAATATCATATTTCTTTTTTGCGTACAGCAAGTTATCGCCGCGTGTGTTGCTGTAGATTATTTCGTAGTTTTTTATTGCGTTATATTCTTCCAACCTCACTTTAATGGTGTCATACAATTGAGCGTTCAGTTTCAGTTGTTCCTGCTGGAATTCCATCGAAATTCTTTCGGCCATCTGCTGGTATTCCTGTTGCATTTTCAAAATCCGTTGTTGCTCCTGTTCGGCTCTTTCCTGACTCAAAAACGCGTTGTTTTGCAATTTACGTTGGAATTCCTGCGCCGCAGCGTTTAACTGATTTTGTTTCTGATTCAACGTTGCCCTCGAACTTTCTTCTTTTCTCATTAATGCTTCGTTCAAATCTTTTGAGAAATTGTAATTGGTCAAAAGAGAATCCACATCAACGTACGCAACCGGCAAATTAACTGTTGAGTCCGACAAGCTTACGCCGGCCTGCTGTCCGTTGGAAGATGAGTGTCTGGAAGTGAAAAATAAAATGTATAACACAATAAGCGCAACGGCAAGCACGCCGCCAATGATGTAAGAAGTAGAATTCTTCATGTTTCGTTGTTTATTTATTGTTTTCTGATTTCAATGCCAATTCAACAGGGCTTATTTTGCTCCGCATGCTTGTATCCTGCGATGTGGCGCAGCTTATTCCCCGCGTATGCATCGCTTTACTGGCGCCGATATGCGTATTGGGGAATTTTCTTTTTTTCGTAAAGAAAACGTTGATACCCATCAGCAAAATGGCTATAAAAAGCAAAACCGCACCTATAATTATTGTTTTTAACATCCTGTTTTTTTAAAATTGTGCCGCAAAGATAGTCTAATTAGCCAATTAAACCATAACTTTTCGTATTAAAGAACGTAAATTTTTTTGTAGTCAGGAAGTTTTCCTGTATTTTTATCGGTTCATAAACCGATGTAATATTTTAAAGATGCGAACAATCCAACTAAAAATCAGCGACGATATCTATAAGGAAGTCATGGATTTTTTTGATAAATTCGATGAAAATCAGCTAAATATTCTATTCGATAAAAAAACTACGGAATATCAGGATTCAGATAGTGAGAACTTTATCGAAGAAACTGTTACTGAATATGATTATTTGTCGAAAAATGATTCCGCGAAAACCGAAGGCAATATTCCCGCATCGGATGATCCGGTTTTTTTAGCCAATAAACGCTATCTGGAACGTGAGCTGGAAAGAATTAAATCGGGCGAAGCTGAATTTTATACTATGGAAGAGTTGGAAAAGGCGACAGATGCAGTTATTGCAAAATATGAAAATAGAGATTAAAACCAGTTTTGGAACAGATTTCTTGCTCAATTGGATTATATTGCCTCGCATAATCCTGCGGCGGCACGAAAATTTAGGAAAAATGCGTTGGACGAAATAAAAAAAATATCACGAAACCCATATCAATACAGAAAATCAATTTTTTTTGACGATTTACAGATTCGTGATATGATTTTTAAAGGCTATACAATAACTTTCCGCATAACCGGAAATTGAATTGAAGTGTTTGGTTTTACAAAATATCAAGAAAATGTAACCGATTAAACAATTAACAATACTTTTAAAATAAACTTTTATGACAATTAAAGAACTGCAACCATCAGCCATCTGGAATTATTTTTACGACATTACTCAAATTCCGAGGCCATCGAAAAAAGAAGAAAAAATTATCGCCTACCTGCTCGATTTTGCCAAGCAGCACAACCTCGAAGCCAAACAGGATAAAGCGGGCAACGTGCTCATTACCAAACCTGCCACGGCAGGAAAGGAAAATGTGCCAACGGTTATCCTGCAGGGACACGTGGATATGGTGTGCGAGAAAAACAGCGACGTAACCCACGATTTCGACAAAGACCCCATTGAAACCGTTATTGACGGCGACTGGCTGAAAGCCAAAGGAACAACCCTGGGTGCCGATAACGGCATTGGCGTTGCGGCATCGTTGGCTGTATTGGCATCAACCGACATTAAACACGGCAAAATTGAGGCGCTGTTCACAGTGGACGAAGAAACCGGCCTTACCGGCGCTTTCGCACTTCAACCCGGCTTCCTTACAGGAAATATTTTATTGAATCTGGATACGGAAGAAGAAGGTGAGATTTACATCGGCTGCGCCGGCGGAAAAGGCACAAAAGCGCAGTTTAAGTACAAAACAAAAGATGCGCCCAAGAAATATTTTTGGTTCGACATACAGGTGAAAGGCCTGCGCGGCGGACATTCCGGCAGCGATATTGACCGCGGTTTCGGCAATGCCAATAAAATACTGAACCGCTTCCTGTATTCCATTACACGCAAGAAATACGGCATGGTATTATCGAAAATTGGCGGCGGGAACCTCCACAACGCTATTCCGCGCGAAGCGCATGCAATTGTTGGCGTGAAAGACAAATACAAAGAAGATATCCGCATAAAACTGAATACGTTCCTTGCCAAAGTACAAGACGAGTACCGTGTGGTGGAACCGGGACTCACCATCGCGCTGGAATCAACAGAAATGCCGGCGAAAATTATCGGCAAAAAAACAACCGAAAACCTTATCCTCGGGCTTTACGCTTGTCCGCACGGCGTTATCGGCATGAGCCAGGATATACCGGGATTGGTGGAAACATCTACCAATCTGGCATCGGTTAAAATGCTCGATAACAACATCATCGAAATCGGAACCAGTCAACGCAGTTCCACCGAATCGGCTAAGGATGATATCGTGAATATGGTTTCGGCCGTGTTTGAGCTGGCCGGCGCCAAAGTGACGCACAACGACGGCTATCCGGGCTGGAAACCCAATACCGATTCGGATATCCTGAAACTCGCCAAAAAAGATTACAAAAGTCTGTTCAACAAAAACCCGAAAGTGAAAGCCATTCACGCCGGATTGGAATGCGGCCTGTTCCTCGAAAAATATCCGCATCTGGATATGATATCCATTGGCCCGACGATGACCGACGTGCATTCGCCCGACGAAAAAGTGAACATCCCCTCGGTTGCCAAATGGTGGGATTTTCTGGTGAAATTGCTGGAAGATGTTCCTGCACAGGAAGCACAGGCGTAAAACCTATTGAAATAAACGAAGCATTTACCGGTTGAGAATCCGGCAAATGCTTCGTTTTTATTTTCAACTGTTCCCCGCGTGACGCCAACCCGAACGGACATCCGTTGCGAAGCAAAAAAATCGCCACACGCATTTATGAACACAAGCCGTTTAAAAATAGCCTCAGCCCTTCTTTTGTTTCTGCTTTCGTTAAGCCTGAAAGCACAGCAGGATTTTCGTATTATGTTCTATAATGTGGAAAACCTGTTTGACACGCAAAACGATTCCCTCACCTTAGACGACGATTTCCTCCCCGACGGAGAAATGCAATGGTCGCCATGGAAATATTGGGAAAAGCTCAAAAACATCACGCGCGTGATCACCGCCGTTGGCGGTATGCGGTCGCCCGCGTTGGTGGGTATGTGCGAAATTGAGAACGATAGCGTGATCTTCGACCTCACACGCCGTTCACCCCTGCGAGCGCAACGATACGACTACATTACGACTAACTCGCCCGATGAACGCGGCATTGACGTGGCGCTGCTTTACCAGCGCGACCAGTTTAACCTCTTTGAAAAGAACGAATACGAGATCATTTTCACTCAACCCACAAAACCCACACGAAACATACTTCACGCGGTTGGCAGCACACTTTCGGGTGATACCCTCGACGTGTTTGTGTGCCATTTTCCCTCGCGCAGCGGCGGACAGATGGTAACCGAGCGGGCACGAATGGATGCCGCCGCCCTGCTCCGCCGCAAAACCGATAGCTTGTTCTGCCTGCGGCAACAGGCCAATATTGTGATTATGGGCGATTTTAACGATCATCCCAACGATAAAAGCCTTGCCGAAACATTGAACGCACATGAAATTACCGGCTCCGTGCAAGATAAAACGTTGTATAACCTGTTTCGCCATCGCATAAAAGAGCGCGGCTTCGGCACTTACGTGTTTCAGGGAAACTGGGAAATACTGGATCAGTTTATCGTGAGTGGAAACCTGTTGAACAAATTGAACTCCATTCACATAAAAGATAACAAAGCCCATGTTTTCAACGCACCTTTCTTGCTTGAAAAAGATAAAATTTACGGCATCAAACGCCCATATCGCACCAACCTTGGGCCCCGCTACATGGGTGGGTTCAGTGACCACTTGCCGGTTTTTGTGGATTTAACTCTGCCCTCAACTCTGTGAAGGCGTCATTTTTCAAAACTTTATCTTAATTTTATTGGTTGCAACGGGAATTAATTCTATTTTTGTAACCCTATAGTGTAAAAAACAAACAATTTAAAACAATAGACCTATGAATCCGTTACTTATCAACTTAAATGGCTGGGAAATACCCATCATCGTATTGGTTATCCTTATCCTGTTCGGCGGAAGAAAAATACCCGAATTTATGAAAGGGTTGGGCAAAGGCATCAACAGCTTTAAAAAAGGATTGAACGATATTGAAGACGATATCAAAGCCGATCCTTCCGACAACAAAGCCAAAAGCAACAACCAATAATTAGTACATAAACCAAAACAAAAGCGCCCGGGGCAAAAACATTTTTTAGCCTCGTGCTTTTTGTTTTTGCCTACGCACGCTTTTTCACATGACAGAGAAGGAAATGTCTTTTTGGGATCACCTGGAGGAATTCAGGTGGACGCTGATACGCATTATTATCGCGTTAATTGTGCTTTCGGTGGCAGGTTTTATTGTGATCCCTTATATTTTCAATTCCGGAATTCTGGCTCCCCGTTCTTCGGATTTCATTACTTATCGTTTTTTTGAAAAAGCGGGCGAAATATTTCCTTTCCTGCCCGACTTCTCTGCCGATGCCTTCGATGTTGATCTATTGAATATCAACATGACAACGCAGTTCATGACCTATATTTCCACCTCTTTCGCTTTTGCCGTTTTGCTGGCCATTCCCTATCTCATCTATGAGATTTGGCGTTTCATTAGCCCCGCGCTTTATGAAAACGAAGCCAAAGGCGTGAAAATGGCATTCGCGTTTGGTGGCGTGATGTTCGTTATCGGGTGTTTGGTGGGCTATTTTATCGTTTTCCCACTGATATTCCGTTTTTTGATCACTTTCGAGTTGAGCGACGCCATAAAAAACACCATCTCGCTCGATTCCTACATGAGTAATTTCTATACCCTGATCCTTATCATGGGCATTGTTTTCGAGCTGCCGCTGGTATGTTGGCTTCTGTCCAATCTCGGTCTGCTCTACCGTTCTTTCTTCCGCAAATACCGCAAACATGCCGTAGTGGGCGCGTTGCTTGCCGCTGCGTTAATCACGCCTTCCGGTGATCCGTTCTCGCTTTTCGTAGTAACCATACCCCTTTACATGCTTTGGGAACTGAGCGCGCTGGTGGTAAAAAAAGACCCGCCGGAAGAACCCGAAGAAGAGGATAATCTGCCCGCGGTGTTTGAATAATCGCCTTTTGTTTCCTGATCCCGGAAAAAAATAAGTAGCTGCTGCTTTTGAAGCAACTGCTACTCTAGTTGTAAAACGCCTGTCGCAAGGATATGAACGGTATTTTCACAATCCTTTCCGCACGCAAGACTATCCGTTTTTGCTCACCACTTTTCTTCCAAACGGCACAAAAGCCAGTTTCATCAATTTAAAATGCTGGTTTCCGAACGGGATGCCGATAATAGTGATGTAAAACAGCACGCCGAACAGCAAGTGTGTTAACGCGATCGGTAAACCACCGATAAAGAACCAGATAATGTTCATAACAGTGGATAAGCAACCCGATGAAGTTTCGCTACGCACTACTTTTTTGCCGAAAGGGAACAGTTCCAGTTCGGCCAGTTTCAGCGATTGCAACCCGAAAGGAATGCCGATAATGGTGATCATCAATCCGATACTGGCAATGACGTATTCCACAGCCGATACAAATCCGCCGAATACGATCCAGATAATATTTCCTAATGTACTCATAATTCAATGGGGTTTCGATTGTTATTCAGTTGTAATTCAATGGTTATTCGGTTGTTATTCGGTTGTTATTCGGTTGTTATTCAATGGTTATTCGTTGCATAGTTGAACGGCTCAACGCCGCAACGAATAACGCGAAGCGAATATCTATTCAATTACGGCAAAGCCGAATATCCATTGAATAACGCGTAGCAAATTACCTTATCGCGATTACTTCAATTTCCACTAACGCGTTTTTGGGCAGCGTTTTCACGGCAAAAGCCGAGCGAGCGGGAAATCCGTTACTAAATTGCTTTTCGTACACCCCGTTCATCTCGGCAAAATGATCCATATCCGATAAAAAAACCGTGGTTTTTACGATGTTGTCCACATTGAGCCCGGCTTCCGACAGGATTGCCTTGATGTTGACGAAACATTGAGTTGTTTGTTCTTTTACGTCACCGGCCACAAAGTTACCCGTGGTGCAGTCAATCGGCAATTGTCCCGATAAAAACACCATTCCGTTGGCTTCGATGGCCTGACTGTATGGCCCGATCGCTGCCGGCGCCATGTTTGTTGAAATTACTTTTTTCATATTTTTTAGATTGAGCCCCTCCAACCTCCCCAAAGGGGAGGCTATTACGGGCTGTGATTATTTTTCTACGCTTTCAAATACCCTACATCCGATTCTCCCCCTTTGGGGGAGCCGGAGGGGGCTTTTATCGTTGCCTTATCACTTCATATATCATAACGCCTGCGGCGACGGAAACGTTCAACGACTGAATACTGCCAAACTGCGGGATGCGCACCAACTCATCGCAAATGCGAAGGATATCGGTGGATACGCCTTCATCTTCGGAACCCATAACGATAGCAACGGGATCCTTCAGGTCGGTTTCCGTATAATTATGCGCGGCTTTTTCGCTCGCGGCCACAACTTTTATACCGCTGTTTTTAAGAAAAACAATGGCCTCTTTCAAGCTGTTCTCTCGACAAACAGGCAGCGTGTGCAACGCTCCGGCGGAAGTTTTTATGGCATCGGCGTTCACCGATACGCTGCCGCGCGAGGGGATCACAATGGCATCAACGCCGGCCACTTCGCATGTGCGGGCAATGGCTCCGAAGTTGCGCACATCGGTAATACCATCCAGCACGAGGATAAACGGATTTTTGCCTTGTTCGTACAAAAACGGCACGATCTGTTCCAATTTCTGGTACGTTACCGCCGATGTGAAAGCGATAACACCCTGGTGGTTTTTCCGCGTAATGCGGTCAATGCGTTCCACCGGAACTTTTTGCATCGGGATTTCGTAGCGGCGCAGCACATCCTGCAGTTCTCTGAACAACTCGCCGGAAAGCTCCCGCTTAACCATCACTTTATCAATATCTTTTCCGGCTTCCACCGCTTCTATCACGGCACGAATGCCGAAGATCATTTCCTTTTCTTTCATTGGCTCCTCCAACCTCCACGAAGGGGAGGCTTAAGATTTTATTGTTATTTGTTTTTTGTCGTGACTGAATTCGCAACCACCTCTCCCCCTTTGGGGTAGCCGGAGGGGGCTAACATCACCTTCGCGTTCTCAACAGCCTGCGCCGTTGTTTCCGCACCGCTGAGCATGCGGGCGATTTCGGCAACGCGTTCTTTCTCCGAGAGCTGGCTCATAAACGTTTGCGTGGAATCTTCGCTATCCTGTTTGTAAACAATGTAATGCGTATCGCCTTTGGAGGCGATTTGCGGCAGGTGCGTTATGGCAATAACCTGCATATCGCGGCTCATATCGTGCATGATCCGCCCCATTTTATCGGCAATTTCGCCCGATGTGCCCGTATCAATTTCATCGAAGATGATGGTTGGAAGCGCCGCCGCACCGGCAATCATGGCTTTGATGCAGAGCATCAGGCGCGAAATCTCTCCGCCGGAGGCGATTTGTGAGACGGGTTGCATTTCCACATTTTTGTTGGCCGAAAAAAGAAACTGAACGTTGTCCAGGCCGGTTTCATCGGGATGTGTTTTTTGCCGGAACCGGCAACTGAAACGTGCATTAGGCATTCCCAGATACGTCAGTTTTTCGGTCAATTCTTTTTCGATAGCGGGAGTGGCCGATTGTCTTTTTTCACTCAGTTCCTGCGCTTTTGCAACCATTTTTTCCTGTTTTATAGCAAGGTTTTTTTCTGCCAGGGCTATTTTTTCGTCCAACGAATCCATGTTTTCCAGTTTCGCGGCAAAATCTTGCTGCAAATCAAGTAGTTGCTGTATTGTTTCAACCGAATGTTTTTTCTGCAAATCATATATTAAACTCAACCGGTCTTCAACGATTTGCTGCCGATCCGGATTGAATTCAATTTCTTCAAAGAGGCGCTCCGCTTCGCTTCGCACATCTTTTAGTTCGATATACGCCGATTCGATACGGGAACTCAATTCTCCGGCTCTCGAAAAAACGCCCTGCACGCCGTGCGCTTTTTCAAGCGCAGCTTTCAACAGACTTTCCACGTTTTGGCCCTCGCCCGAAAGCAAATTTGCAATGGCAAACAAACCCGATTTTATTTCTTCGGCATGCGTAAGTTCGTCCAGTTCCGTTTCCAACTCGTCCTGCTCCGTCGGTTGAAGTTTTGCGTCGTTTAACGCGGTAAACTGAAAGCGCACGTAATCTTCTTCCTCCTTATTCCTCCTCACGGATTCCTGCAACGATCCGTATTCTTTTTCCGCCGATTTGAATTCAGCAAACGCCACAGTGAATTCCTCGCGAAGCGATTTGGTTTTTGCCAGCAAGTCCACCACCAGAAGTTGGAACATATCGTCGTTCAGCGCCAGGTTTTGATGTTGGGAATGAACGTCTATCAATTGGTCACCCAATGTCTTGAGATCGTTGAGATACACGGGTGAATCGTTCACGAACGCGCGCGATTTTCCGTTCGCCCAAATTTCGCGACGCAAAATACACTCCGCATCGTCATACTCCCAGTCTTTTTCGCTGAAAAGCGGTTTAAGGTCGTATTTCGAAATGTCGAACACCCCTTCTATCGTGCATTTCGTCTCGTTTTGCTTGATATGCTTCGCATCGGCGCGCTGTCCTAAGATAAGCGAAAGCGCACCCAGGATAATGGATTTTCCGGCGCCGGTTTCTCCCGTGATAACGGAAAAACCCGCGGTAAAATCAATATTCAACGAGTCAATAAGGGCGTAATTTTCTATCGCGAGCGATTTGAGCATTTTTAATTACTGTTTTTCTATGAATTCTGCAATGGTAATAATTTGCGTTTTTTCAAAAGGATTCAACTCCAATAGATCTTTATCTCCCGTCAGCAAAAAATCGGCTTTTCCATCTTTCGCAAGTGACAATAGGAAATTATCGTTGAAATCGCGACATACATTTATTCTGCTTTTCACATCTACAAAATCAATGTAGGCATCGAAAACAGATAAGATATCTTCCAACGCTTGCTCTTCACGGAAATATTTTCTCAATTTCGGTTTCTGAATTGTAGCCCCCAGTTCATCAATTAGTTCGGCGCTAAAAAGCAAAATAAAATTGTTATTGACAAACAATTTATCAAGAATTTCAAATTGATTTGAAATAAGAAAACTGATCCAAATATTTGTATCAATAATTACTCTATATTGTTTATTTTTTCGCATTCCTCTCTGCTCTTACTTCATCTACCATCTTTGAGATCTCATCCAAGTCAGGAACCGAAGTACTGTTTTTCCGCATTTTCTTTAAATACAATTTTAATTTTGAAGCGGGTTCTTCGGTAATTTTGATCAGATTCAAATCCTGCATGCTTTCTATGAGTTGAAGAGCTTTAGGATTCAATATTTCTATTTTTATTGCTTCCATATATCTAATATTATATCGTTTTATAAAAATTCAATTCATTGCGTAAATCATCCAACTCCTGCTGCAACAATTTCACCCGATTCAGCATGTGATGCAGCGCTTCAATGCCTTCCACATTGATGTCCATATCATAGTACCAGCGCACAAACTGTTCCAATTCCGACAAATTATCGCATTCCACAAACCGTTCATCGTCCTGCGAAACGATCTGGATTAAACCGGACTCGCCCAATGAATCAATGAATCGCTCCTCCACTTCGTAAATGCGCAGGCACTCGCTGTACAATATTCTGTTTTCGTTCATGATCTTCTGATTTTTGACAGTTCGGTAAATAATTCTTTCTCTTTCTCAGAAAGGTTTTGCGGAATATGCATCTTCAGCGTTACGTACAGATCGCCGAATTGGCCGTCTTTTTTATACACGGGAAATCCTTTGCCCTTCAGGCGAAGTTTTGCATCAGGTTGCGTACCGGGTTTCAGTTTCATTTTCACCTGGCCATCGAGCGTGTTTACCGATATTTCTCCGCCAAGCACCAGCGTGTAAATATCCACGGCAGCATCGGTATATAAGTCATCGCCCAATCGTTTGAATTGCGGATCGTCTTTTATCGTAAAAGTGATGTACAGGTCGCCTTTTGGCCCGCCGTTGACACCCGGCTGACCATAACCCGAAAGTTTGATCTTCTGCCCGTCTGCCACACCGGCAGGAATAGTTATGCGGATGTTTTTCCCGTCGAGCGTGAGCTCTTGTTTGTGCGTTTGTGCCGCCTGACGAAGCGTAAGCTGCAATTCAGCCTGATAATCGCCGCCCTTATATTTACGCGACGAGCGCCCACCATGCGTGCGCTGCGAAAAACCGCTGCCGAACATGGAATGAAAAAAATCGGAAAAATCGGCATCGGAAAAATCACCTTCGGTGTAAAACGTTTGTCCGCTTTGGCGGTTTGCCCATTGCTGCTGCTGTTGATATTGTTGTTGCGCTTTTTCGTATTCTTCGCCGTGGTTCCAGTTTTCGCCGTATTTGTCGTACTTCGCACGTTTTTCGGGATCGCTCAGCACTTCGTTCGCCTCGTTTATTTCCTGAAACTTGCGGTGCGCATCCTTATCGTTGGGATTCAGGTCGGGGTGCATTTTGCGCGCCAGTTTCCGGTAGGCTTTTTTTATATCGTCCTGCGATGCGTTTTTAGTAACGTCCAGAACTTTGTAGTAATCAATATATGCCATTTTTTGAGTCTAATTAAAATAGAATCCGTTACAAATATAGCAAAAATTATGCCCGTACTTGTGTTTTGAAAAAGAAAAACGATACGCGGGTTTGGCTAATAAAGACCGAAAGTGCGGTCTGTAACTTTGAATTCCGTCCGCCGGTTGATCTGGTCGGTAATTTCCTGTTGTTCGGGCGTGAGTTTTTCGATGAAATCTTCGGAAAGGGTGTCGCCTTCTTTCAGAAAATCGTTTTTTTCGGCGATGTTTTTCGTAACGGTTTTCGGCTGTGTTTCCCCGTAACCCGCAGCCGTTAGGCGTTTGTCGTCAATTCCCTGCGAAACAAGGTAGTGAACCACAGACTGTGCGCGGCGCAGCGACAAGTTTTGGTTGTACTCGCCGGAACCTTTTCGGTCGGTATGGGCTGAAAGCTCGATTGAGATATTCGGATTTTCCTGTAGAATTTTGATCAATCCGTCCAGCTCTTCTTTGGATTCGGGACGAAGCGTTGCTTTATCGAAATCGTAAAAAATATTTTCCAAAATAACGGGCTTGTTATACGGTATCATTTCAAAATCAACATAATACAACGTGTCTTTTTCAAGCGGAGAAGTGTGAAGCGATTGTTTCAGGTTCAAAAAACCGTCGGCAGAGGCTGCAAACACGTAGCTCACATTTTTAGCAGCATTAAACCGGTACGTTCCGTCTTTTTTCGTAACGAATTCGCGTTGCGAACCATCGTCTCCGATAACCGAAATTCTCGCTCCCTCGATAAACTGATCCTCTTTATCTACGGCAAAACCCTCCACCTCAACGTTCAGGTCGGGGTACGCGAAAGAATAAATGTGATCGTAACCCTTCGCATCGTTGCGGTTGGAACTAAAGAATCCGTTTTCTTTCTGTTTTTCAAACGTAATACCGAAATCATCGGCCGAAGAATTGACCGGAAAAGGCATCGCATCAACATGCCAACGGTTTGTTTTAGTTCTTTTTACCGCCTTAAAAATATCCAGTCCGCCCAAACCCGGATGCCCGTCGGAAGAAAAATAGAGCGTACTGTCGTTCCTCAGGGAAGGGAACATCTCATCGCCCGGCGTATTGATCTCGCTTCCGGCGTTTCTTACGGAAAGTACCGCCGTTCCGTCTATTACGGCGATCCAAATATCTTTTCCGCCGTAACCGCCCGGCATATCGGACACAAAATACAGTTCCGTGCCGAACGAAGATACGGCCGGATGCGCAAAAACCGAAACGGTATCGTTCATCGCAAGCATTACCTCCCCGCCCGCACCCCATTGCGCCCCGGTGCGTTTTGAAACATAAATACGCGCTGTGGTGGGACGGTTGGCATCTTCGGGGCAAAACGTGTAGTACATGGATTCGCCGGAGGCTGTAAACGATGGCGTGCCTTCGTCCATTTCGGTATTGATCGTTGAACCGATGCTTTTGGGTTCCTGCCAGCCACCTTGTCTGCTTTTGCGGGATGTGAAGATATCGTTGTTTTTCAGTCCCGTAATCGTGCTGATGGTGTCGCCCGACGCTTCATCGTGCGAAGAGGTGAAATACAGCGTTTCACCATCTGCCGAAAGTACAGGGCTGAAATCAGACTGGCGGGAATTGAGTGTCTCCACGCGTTTGACCTTGTAACGCGATAGGTGAGCGGAATTGGATTGCGCCAGCGCCACTCCTTCCAGTCCGTTTTTCGCTAACACACTGTTGGGAACCATTTTCAGATAATCTCCGTATGCTTTCCCCGCCTGCAGATACTGACCGTTTTTGTGCAACTGTTGCGCGTAGCGCAGATACATCAGCGTGTCGGGATAGTTGTAGCGGATGGCGCTGGCGTAAGCCGTAACGGCGCGTTGTGTCATGTTCAGCTTGCGGTAGTTTTGCGCCATTTCGTACGAAAGGATACCGCGCAAGGCTCTTTCGTCGCGCGGTGTTTTCCGATAGATCTTCCGGTAGCTTTCGGCAGCAGAAAAATACTCGCCGTTCAAATACTGACGACGGGCATCGCTCAGTTTCACTTCGTTGCACGAAACGAAAATAACAATAA
The DNA here is from genome assembly GCA_028698105.1 of Petrimonas sp. Classification (GTDB taxonomy): domain Bacteria; phylum Bacteroidota; class Bacteroidia; order Bacteroidales; family Dysgonomonadaceae; genus JAQVEB01. The sequence continues at coordinate 32,878 of JAQVEB010000001.1, forward strand.
AAACAAACAGATATGTGAAACGAATTTTCCCCAACAAAACAGTTTTTTGGTTATAACAGATTTTTGAGGGAAATATTGTGCTGGTTGATGAGTTTCGGAAATCCGTCAGACCGCTTGGAGCGGTCTGACGGGTTCGGGACTATTTAAGACCTTTATGGTTTTATTTTGATTTATTTCGGATTATTATGTGTATTGCGCGATGCCGAACGTCATCCCCCCGCCGGCAAACTATACACCCCTTTTATCAAAACCTGTTGCTGTGGAACATCACTTTTTAGCTCCACGTAGTGGCCGGATTGTATTCCAATCTGAACGGTTACGGGTTTAAAGTAATAATTATCGCCGTCTTTTTTCTCCAGCACGTAAAGGCGACGCACTTCGCCGGCAGTTTCCACCGCTTCTTCGGGGATGCCTTTAGCCGATCGTTCGGAAGTGATCACCTCGCACTCCACGTACATATCGTTCACGAAATCGTTCTTTCCCGCAACCTGAATATCGGCCGTGCAGAGAATGGTTTTCTTTTCAGGGTCAACGGCTTTGCCGATTTTCGATAACCGCGCCGTGTAAACCGTATCGGGATTGTTCGGGTTGTAAAACTCCACGTTTTGCCCGACCATAAGTTTCGCTATATCTTTTTCATATACATGCAGTTGAAGATACAACCGATTCACATCCACCAGCGTCATCAGCATCTTTTCGGGCGTAACATACTCGCCGTTCATGCAGTTGAGTTGCGTGATGTAACCGCCTATCGGCGCGCGAATGGGCAGTAAGGAATAAATTTTCCCGCCTTCGATTTCCGAAGGATTGGCGCGAAGTAAATTGAGCCGCTGTTTCAACCCTTCGTATTGGGCTGAGAGGCTCCGGTAAGCGCTTTCGGCGGTTTGAAAATCTTTTTTCGACGAAATGCTGTCGCGATACAACGCGCGAAGGCGTTCGTAATTGGCTTTTGCCATCCGGTAGTTGTTGCCGATGGTGTTGAATTCCTCCTGCAAGGCGATAAAATCGTTGCTCTCTATCGTGCAAAGCACGCTGCCTGCCGGCGCGTAATCGCCGATCTCGCGGCTAATGTTGCGGATGGTACCCGCCACGCGGCTGGTGATTTGCGCCTGCCCGTTGACCGACGAAATAACATTGCCGCTCACCTTTACCGTTTCGCGGAAAGTAACCTCCTGCGGCGCTCCCAACGCCATGCCCATGGCATCGAATTGCTCCTGCGTAACCATCACCAGCGTGGAATCGGCATTGGCCGGAGCGGAATTTTCGGATTTTTTTCCGCAAGCGCCCAACAGTATTAATCCCAGCATCAAGCTTATCGCGTATCGTTTCATTTTCATGTTATTCTATGTTCAAATAATTTAATTCGATCACCGTTTGGTTGTATTGTGCCAAATTGTCCAGATACGTCAACCGGATATCCGTTGCGTTCTCCAGACTCTGCACGTAACGAAAAAAGTCAATCTCGCCCACCTCGTAGCTTCGTTCCGCAAATTTAATCAATTCATCGCTTATCTGTTTGCCGGTAACCCGGTAATATTCAATATTTTTATTGTATTTGTCCAATTCTTTTTGCATCTCCGTGCGCCTGTTGTCGTACATCAAGCTGTAGTTCTGCTGCATGTTTTGCGCCATTTGAACGCCGAATTTACGCGCCTTGATTTTCGCCTGCTGTTCCCCGAAAAACAACGGGATGGAAACCCCCACCTGCCATCCCCAATAATTGCGGGCGTTAGCGAAACGGTTTGTTCCGTTAAATAATTCAACATTGATGTTGGGCCACAACTGGTTACGTTCCACGCCGAGCATCGCGTTTTCGTACCGGAATTTTTCTTCCATTACGCGCAAACCGGGATTGACGGCCGCCAATGAAACCAAAAGCGGTTCGAGCGGCTGAGGCGGAACGCTGTACGTCCCATCGGCCTGCATGAGCAAATGAAGCCGGTTGTAGGCAATTTGCAGATCGGCAGCGGTTTGTTGCAGACGGATATCTATTTGCTGCTGTTTTGCCGATGCATTCAGTTTTTCCAGATAGGTGATGTCACCCTGCTGGTATTGCCGGTTTGCCGATTGCGAAAAACGGGCGTAAATATCGGCGATATACCGGTATTGTTCTTGTTTATTTTGCAGATATACAATATTGTAGTACGCCTTGGTTATTTCTTTTGTGAGCCGTTGACGGGCGAGTTCGTATTGCGCCTGGGCAACGGAAACCCCGATGGTATTGGCCCGATGCTGCGCCGCATACACGGTGGGAAAATTGATTTCCTGTGTTGCGCCTATCACGTTGAGCGGATGTCCGTTCTCGGCAATATTGTTGGCATCGGAGCCGTAATAAATCCCTGTTCTGCCGAACGAGTAAGCCGCCGGAACAAGCGCTTTGCTTTGTTCAACCTGCAACGCGTAGGTTTTCACCTCCTTGTTGTTGGAAAGTCCGATCTGTACCGCCTCGTCCACCGAAAGCGCCCGATCCTGCGCCGATAAACCGGCAAAACTGATCATCAACAAAGGCAACAAGATAACTTTAGGCGAAGTTTTCCGGAAATTTTTCAAATTTAATTTTCGTTTTTTTCGATTATCGTCCATAAAATATCCGTACAACAACGGTAACACGATCATGGTGAGGAAAGTAGATGTGACCAACCCGCCGATAACAACGGTTGCCAGCGGGCGCTGCACTTCGGCTCCCGCCGACGTGGAAACCGCCATGGGCAAAAATCCCAACGCGGCCGATGCCGCCGTGAGTACTACCGGCCGCAGCCGATCAATGGAGCCATGTACCACAATATCATACATTTTCATGTTTCTGTTGGATTCTCTTAGTTCTTTAAAGTGTTCGATCAATACGATGCCGTTGAGCACAGCCACGCCAAACAACGCGATAAACCCAACGCCTGCCGATATGCTGAACGGCATTCCCCTAATCCAGAGCAACAACACGCCTCCAACGATGGAAAGCGGGATTGCCGAAAAGATGATGGCTGTTTCTTTCAACGAGTTGAACGCGAAGTTCAGCAGCAGAAAGATCAGCGCAAGCGCTATGGGGACAATGATCATCAACCTGCGCGAAGCGTTTTGCAGGTTTTCGTACTGGCCGCCGTATTCAACATAATATCCCGGTTTCAGGTTGAGGTTTTGACTCACTTTTTGTTGAATATCCTGCACCACCGATTGCAAATCGCGGTTACGCACGTTCACGCTCACCACCACACGCCGGTGGGTATTGTCGTGCGAAATTTTAGCCGGACCGGTAGTGTATTCGATGTTTGCCAGTTCGTTCAACCGCACCTGATTGCCGTCGGGCAAATTTACGTACATTTGGCGAATATTTTCGATATCTTTACGGAAGCCTTCCTGAAAACGCACCACCAGATCGAACCGCCGTTCCTGCTCGAAAACATTTCCGGTAATTTGTCCGCCGAAAGCCATCGCCAAATATTGATTCAACTCCTGAATGGACACGCCGTAATAAGCCAGTTTTTCGCGATTGTACGTCACGCGCATCTGCGGCAAACCTACGGTTTTCTCCACGATCACATCCGCTGCGCCGGGAACGGTTTCGGCCAGCGCGCCGATTTCGGCCGCCTGTTCGGCGAGGTAATCCAAATCTTCGCCGAAAATTTTCACGGCAATATCGGAACGCACGCCGGTAACCAATTCGTTGAACCGCATCTCAATAGGCTGCGTAAACTCATATTCGATCCCGGGGAAAACGGATAATTTTTCTTTGAATTTATCGGCAAGTTCTTCCTTGCTTTTCGCATTTTTCCATTCTTTTTTCGGGCGCAATTTCACGATCATGTCAATTTCCTCCATTGACATGGGATCAGTAGGCACTTCGGCCGCGCCAATACGACTCACAACCTGATCAACTTCCACAAAATTCTTTTTCAGGATTGACTCCATCTGCGTAGTCATTTCGATGGTTTTCTTCAGCGACGTGCCGGTTTTCAGCACGGGTTGTATCACAAAATCGCCTTCATCGAGCGTGGGAGTAAATTCTGCGCCAAGTCGCGGGAAAATAATAATCACGGCTAACAGCATCACGGCGGCGCCCGCCACGATAATCCGCTTGTGTGCCCAAGCCCATTTAATCGAAGGATGATAGGTTCTATGCGCCAACTTCATCAGTTTCGACATGGATTCTCTGGTTTCTTCCTTCGGCTTCATAAACAGAGCCGAAGCTACGGGCAACCACGTCATCCCGAAAATGGATGCGCCGATAACGGCAAAACAAAACGACAGCGCCATGGGGCGGAACATTTTGCCTTCGACACCGGTGAGCGAAATAATGGGCACGAATACGATGAGAATGATAATTTGCCCAAAGATGGCCGAATTCATCATTTTAGAAGCCCCACCCATCGTGATTTTATCTATCATGTGCTTGCGGTCGTCGCCCGAGATTAAATTCAGGATATTGAAATTCTTATTGAGTTGAAGGGCAATGAATTCGGCTACGATAACACCTCCGTCAATGATGATACCGAAGTCGAGCGCGCCCAAGCTCATCAGGTTGGCATCAATGTTGAAAAGATACATCATGGAAAGCGTGAACAGCAGCGACAACGGAATAATGGACGCGATGATAAGCGCCGTGCGCACATTTCCCAAAATGAGCATAACGATAACGATAACGATAATGATGCCGATAATGAGGTTTTCCATTATGGTGAACGTGGTTTTGTGGATCAATTCGCTGCGGTCCACAATGGGGTTGATGAAAATCCCTTCGGGAAGCGATTGCTGCACCTCTTCCACCCGCGCTTTAACGGCTTTGATCACCTGTTGCGAATCGGCATCTTTGAGCATCATCACCTGCCCCATCACTTTCTCGCCCTGGCCGTTTGCGGTAATGGCCCCAAAACGGTTTGCATGGCCGAATTGAACTACTCCTACGTCGCCTATCAAAACCGGTATCCCGTTTCTGTTTTTCACCACAATTTTACGGATATCGTCCAGCGATTTCACGGTTCCATCGCCCCGGATAAAATAACTTTGGTTGTTTTTTTCGATATAAGACCCGCCGGTTATGTTGTTGTTGTTTTGCAAGGCATTAAAAACATCCATCAGCGTTATTCCCTGGCTGCGAAGCAGTTCAGGGTTTATCGCCAGTTCGTATTGTTTGAGGTATCCTCCCCATGTGTTCACTTCCACCACACCCGGGATTCCCGAAAGTTGCCTTTTCACGATCCAATCCTGAATGGTGCGCAATTCGGTGGTGGAATAACGGTTTTCATAACCCGGTTTTTCGTCGAGGATATATTGGTAAATCTCGCCCAGACCGGTCGTCACCGGCCCCATCATCGGCGTGCCGAAGCCTTGTGGAATGTTTTCGGAAGCTTCGGCTATTTTTTCCGATATCAACTGGCGCGGCAAATATGTACCGAGTTTTTCGTTGAAAACAATGGTAACCACCGACAAACCGAACTTCGACACCGAACGTATTTCCTTCACACCGGGCAGATTAGCCATGGAAAGCTCCACGGGCATGGTGATGTACTGCTCAACATCCTGCGTAGATAAATTGGTGGAAACGGTGATAACCTGCACCTGATTGTTGGTTATATCGGGGACGGCTCCTACCGACAGGTGTGAAAGCGCAAACAACCCGAGAACAATGATGGTTATCGTGAAAAGGATTATAACTAACTTGTGTTTAACACTAAACTCAATAATTCTGTTTAACATACACGCATGAACAAACTATCATGTAAATAATTGACTTATATACAAATGAACGAAAAAAACGGGAAATAAGCAAACACTTGTTTCCCGTTTTCACTATTTTGGTTTTTGTCTAAATAAGAAATGGATTATAATGCGTTAAAAATAAAGTAATTTGATAAGGATGTGGGCATTTTCTTTAACGTTGAATTTTACGTCGGCAAACGCCGGACTTTTTAACCGTGGTTTAAAATTGTTGGAAAACCCGAAACCTTCCTGCGGGATTCCCAATATGTTTTTGTTGCACACGCCATCAGAATTTTTGTCATGATAGATGGCTATGGCGTATTCGCCGTCGGGCAGTCCGGTGATGTTTTTCGTTACCTCATCCGCGTCGGCGGGGATAAACAGTTGTTTTATTTCCCTGCCGTTTTTGGGAAAACTTTCTTTGTTGTTGAAAATTCCGATAACGATGCGGCCCTTGGTTTCTTTGATGTTGGTAACGGTAATTGTGAGGTTAGCCGCCTTAGCGCTGGCCATCAGGCTAAAAATGAGGGTTATGGTTATTAAATATTTCATCGTTGCAGGTTCAGTAACACGTATAACTTTAGATACGAAAATAACGAATGGTTTAACCTGCAATATTTTACGTATAATTAGGGTTTGCTGAAAAACTCTACGCAGCCGATACAAAATTATAATAAGTTTTAGATAATTTTCTTTCAAAAAATAATCGAAAAAATCGTTCTTTGAAAATTTGCCAAAAAATATCCTTCATTG
>JAQVEB010000107.1 GCA_028698105.1 Petrimonas sp.
ATTGAGAAGCTTACAGCTAAATGCTGATAAACTTCAGCCTGTTTTTTTAATGTTTAAAATGTCTTACTCCCGTAACAACCATGGAAACACCGTGTTGGTTGCAATAGTCAATGGAGTCTTTGTCTCTGATGGAACCTCCCGGTTGAATAACAGCCTTGACGCCAACGCCGTCGGCGATTTCCACACAATCGGGGAACGGGAAAAAAGCATCCGATGCCATTACCGCCCCTTCGAGTTCAAAATTGAACGTACGCGCTTTTTCAATCGCCTGGTTTAAGGCATCTACGCGTGAGGTTTGGCCTGTTCCGCTGGCGATTAACTGTTTATTTTTCGCCAGAACGATAGCGTTTGATTTGGTGTGTTTCACCAACTTATTTGCAAAAATCAAATCTTCCGTTTCGCGTTCGCCCGGAGAAGTGTTGGTTACAACCGTTAAATCGCGGGCCGATTCCACATTCACATCTTTATCCTGCATTAGCACGCCGTTTAATACGGAACGGTACAGAACAGGGTTTGTTGCTTTTTCGAGCGATTTTTGCACCAAAATTATACGATTTTTCTTTTGCGCCAAAATTTCAAAGGCTTCTTTGTCATAAGCAGGCGCGATGATCACCTCAAAAAATATTTCGTTTATCACTTCCGCAGCTTCTTTGTTCACCGGCCGGTTTGTAACCACGATCCCGCCGAAGGCCGAAACCGGATCGGCAGCCAAAGCCGCTTGCCAGGCTTCTTTCACGGTTGGGCGCGAAGCCATGCCGCAGGCATTATTGTGCTTGAGGATGGCGAGCGATGTTTCGTCGAAATCGGCAATAAGAGAAACGGCTGCATCAATATCCAGCAGATTGTTGTACGATATGTCTTTTCCGTGCAGCTGGTCGAACATCGCATCGAAATTGCCGTAAAATACGCCTTTTTGATGCGGATTTTCACCGTAGCGCATCGGTTTGGCGTTGTTTACAGCCGCTCGTAACGCCGAATTATTGTCTGCATCGAAATAATTGAAAATTGCTGTATCGTATCCCGAAGAAACGGCAAACGCTTCTTTGGCAAACCATTTCCGGTCTTCGATATCGGTTTCGCCTCTGCGTTGCGTCAATAGCTCCAGCAAAGGTTTGTATTGCTGTTTTGATGCTACGATGATCACATCTTTATAATTTTTTGCAGCAGCACGAATGAGCGATATGCCGCCGATATCGATCTTTTCGATAATTTCTTCCGTAGTTCCGCCCGAAGCAACCGTTTCTTCAAACGGGTATAGATCAACGATCACGAGATCAATGGAAGGTATGTCGTAAGATTTAACCTGTTTTTTATCGTTTTCGTTATCGCGGCGATAGAGGATGCCGCCGAAAACTTTCGGATGTAAGGTTTTCACCCGTCCTCCCAGAATGGAAGGATAACCGGTTACGTCTTCCACCGACTGACATTCGTATCCCAGCGATTGAATAAATTCCTGAGTCCCACCAGTTGACAATAATTTAACATCCAGATAGTTAAGTGTTTTAAGAATTTCTTCCAATCCGTCTTTGTGGTAAACAGAGATAAGCGCGGCGCTTATTTTTTTCGACATAATTGATTTATTTTTTAAAGGAATACAAAGGTAATAAAATCATTCGTTATTTTTTGAGCGTTAACAAAATTGATTTAGCAAAAATTTGATAATAAGATAAAAAAACAGCCCACAATCACTTGCCGGCTGAACTTGTGGCAGGTTGTATGTACCCTGCCGCATGATAGAGAGAATGAAAAATTTTATTCTAAGATGTATTTCTTTTTCCTGCCTATTGTCGCAAACCTGTTAACCAGAACAGTTGCATTGCCGTTATCGGAAAAGGGAACGTAACCAACACGATTTGTCTCGTTGGTAATAAGCGAGGAAGCGCTTAGCAATACCGGATCCTCCGGTTTGTTGTTGATTGTGCTTTTAAAACGGAAAACCAATTGCAAATCATTCACCGGTTGTTTTGCATATATTATTTCGGAACCATCATTCGCATCGGCGATCATCATATCGTCCCAAATACTTTCCGAAGCAGCCTTCGCTTTCTTCACAATATCCATGCGATGAATCAAGGTTTTGGTAATTCCGGCGAACATACCGCCGCTTTCTTTTGAAACAGCATCAATAAACTCATCAATGCTTGTCAATAAATTGCGTTTGTTGATCTTTGCCTGCGCCTGTTCAGTTTCGTTCCCGTGATAATGCGCGATCAGCATGTTTACTCCTTCGGCAGAAAAATGATCCAGCAACAATTGTGAAAGCCTTTCGGCATCAGGCAGTTTCACGAAAGGAGAGACCCATCTCGGAATAAATTTGGACAGATTGTGATAATATTCCGATATTATTTGAGGAACCATCTCGTTAAATCCTTTTTTGATCTGATCTTTCGCATGTTGTTGAAAAGTTATTCCTTCGGGTAATGCATAATCAATATCCTCAACGTATTTTGTTTGCATGCTTAACGCATCGGCAACGATATCTATCACACGATAAGGACACGGGTAAGTAACAATAGAGCCGGTTTCAATATCATACAGGTAATTGCCGTTTTTGTCGTCCACCCGGGCTACATCCGACGAATGAAAATGGCCTGTAAACACCATGTTCAGGCCATAATTCAAGAATTTATGTTGCACATCCTGATAATCGTCAACCAAATAAGGCGCTGCAAATAAACTCTCGTATTCAAAATGTTCCACCACGTTGTGGTGCATTATGGCAATAATCTGTTTTCCGGCAGAATTTGCCTTGTGCATCTCCCGCTCAATCCAGAGCATCGTTTGCGGCTTTATACGTCCGTTGGTAACGCAGGAATCCTTTCGCGCTCCGCGCGATTTAAAGGTGTTATCGTAATACTTGCACGCATCAATGCACAACACGCGCAATCCGGTAACCGGCTCACAAACGTAACTCAACGAGTTTTCATCACGACTGATCGCATCACCAAAACCGTAATCGCCATATATGCGTTCGAACTCTGAGGCCGAAACCGTTTCCTCGGGTTGTGTGTGGTCGCCGTGAAAACTAACTGCTTCGGGATTGTTAATGTCGTGATTCCCGGGAACGATGAGGATTTTCACCCCTTTATCCCTCAAGGGTTTCAGTAGTTCCGCTACTGCATTGTGACTTATTTTTTCGCCATCCTTCGTCACATCTCCGGGAATAAGCACCAGATTGACGTTTTCATTTAAAAGATACTGTACTGTTCGACGCAAAATAGCATCGCTTTCGCGCAGCAGTTTCCTGTCGCGCCGGAGGTAATTTTCCAACGCTTCGCCATCTTCAACAATGAGCGACGGGTGCATGTAATGTAAATCGGAGATAACGGCTATCCTGGCTTGTTGGGAATAAAGAGAAGAAACTCCGATAAGTGAACCTAAAACAATTACGAGTGATAAAATAAACAACAACCTTTTCATTTGCGAGTGATTTTATGTGGATAATATTTATTTTTCACATCGCAAAATTAGGTCAAACAAAAATGAAAAACGGTTTTTTCCGGTTAAGTTAAAATGAAGTTTTAGCTACAAATTTATTACGATAAAGCATTGCATATAAATATATTACAGAAAACATTACAAAAAAACCGCCCCACGGCAAGTGAGGCGGTCTGTCACCGGCAAAATGACAAAGAAAAACTTATTTTACTTCCCAACCAAGCGCGCTGGCGCCAAGAACGGCGGCATCGCTTTCTTTGAGTTCGGAGAACATAAGTTTCACTTTATTTCTGAAAATGGCCAGCATGTTTTTTTCCATGCTTTCACGAATCGGATTCATAATGAGATCACCGGCTTTGGCCAACCCACCGAAAAGGATGATGGCTTCGGGGCTCGAAAATGCCACGAAATCGGCAAAAGCTTCGCCCAGCATTTCGCCGGTAAAGCGGAAAATCTCTTTTGCCATCTCATCACCTGCCATGGCTGCATCGAAAACATCTTTCGATGTAATTTCTTCGATGGGAATACTGCGAAGTTGCGTATCCACGTCGGCTTTCAATTCAAGATACTCGCGCGCAGTACGGGCAACGCCCGTAGCCGATGTGTAAGCTTCCAGACATCCCGTGCGTCCGCAACCGCATAACCGTCCGTTGTTGCGGCGCATGATCACGTGTCCCAACTCGCCGGCGAAACCATCGTGGCCGTAAACCAACTGGCCGTTCACCACAATGCCGCTACCAACGCCCGTCCCGAGGGTGATAACGATAAAATCTTTCATTCCGCGCGCTGCGCCGTAGGTCATTTCGCCAATGGCTGCGGCATTTGCGTCATTCGTCAGTGCTACGGGAATGCCTACCCTGTCCTCAAGCATCTGAGCAAAAGGAATAACGCCCTTCCAACGAAGATTGGGAGCAAACTCGATACTTCCGGTGAAATAGTTCCCGTTAGGCGTACCGGCGCCAATGCCTTTGATCTGATCTTTTGTGGTGGTATCTTCGATCAGTTCGTTAATCAAGACCGTAAGTTCGTCCAAATAAGCTTCAACCTCGGCATGTTTTGCCGTTTTAATGCTTCCACTTTTAAGAATTTGGCCTCTTTTATCTACAATGCCTACAACGGTATTTGTACCGCCTACATCTATACCTACTACATAGGGTTTATCCATGATCGTTTGTTTTATAAAAGTTATTCAATGAGATTAGTTTTCGCAAATATACACTTTTTTTGGAAAACTATTTCCTGATTTTGAAAATATTTATACGCCGTGTATTAATACTGTATTTTTCAAACTCAAGTATCATCAAACAATTATTGCTATGTTTTACTTTTTTATTTTACTTAATTTGATATTTTATTATATCTTTGCACCTTAATTTATCAAAATGATTTAATTCGACCAAGACACAGTATCATATTTCATATATTTAAGAGGAATACATTACAATATAAAATTTTGATCATGCAAGAAATTAAATTTTACAACGGAGAAAATATTCCGTTGGAATTACACAAAGTACGCGTAGTGCAAAAATTACATCTGGTTCCTATCGAACGGCGTCTGGAAGCGCTCTACGAAGGCGGATTCAATACGTTTCGACTGAGTACCAAAGACGTTTTTCTCGATATGCTTACCGATAGCGGAACCAATGCTATGAGCGACAATCAGGTAGCCGCCATGATGCATGCCGATGACGCTTATGCCGGTTCGCAAAGCTTTGTGCGGTTGCAGAAAGCCGTGGAAGATGTACTGGGGAAAAAATATTATCTGCCTGTGCATCAGGGGCGCGCCGCTGAAAACATTCTTTCGGTAGCCTACGTGAAAAGCGGAAGCCTTGTGCCGATGAATTACCACTTTACAACCGCCATGGCACACATCACGGGCAATGGAGGCAAAATTGTGGAATTGTTGTATGACGAGGCTTACGTTATCAACTCATCGCATCCCTTCAAAGGCAACATGAATCTGGAGAAACTGGAAGAGATGATCAAATTGCATGAGCCCAAGAACGTTCCTTTTATTCGCATGGAGGCCTCCACGAACCTTATCGGCGGGCAGCCGTTCTCGGTTCAGAACCTGCGCGATGTGCGCGCCATTGCCGATAAATACAATATCAGGCTGGTTCTCGATGCGAGTTTGCTGGGCGAAAACGCATATCTTGTGCTGCAACGCGAAGAAGAATTTAAAGGCAGCACCATGGGCGAGGTCATAAAAACGATGACCGATCTGGCTGACATTGTTTATTTTTCGGCACGAAAATTAAGTTCGTCGCGCGGCGGAGGAATCTGTACCAACGATATGGGCATTTACAAGGAATTGGAGGCGTTTGTTCCGTTATACGAGGGATTTTTAACGTACGGCGGTATGTCGGTTCGCGAAATCGAAGCGATGGCCGTAGGCCTTTACGAAACGCTGGATGAAACCATAATCAGCCAAAGTCCGAATTTTATATCTTATCTGGTGAACGCGTTGGATTCGTACGGTGTTCCGGTGATAAAACCGGCAGGCGTTCTCGGCGTACATATTGATGCTATGCAGGTTTGCGACCACATTTCGCAGAAAGAATATCCGGCTGGAGCGTTAGCTGCGGCGCTGTTCCTCATATCGGGCATAAGGGGAATGGAACGCGGTTCTATTTCCAACCAACGCGACGAATACGGCAACGAAACGTATGCCGATATGGAACTGGTGCGCCTGGCCATGCCGCGACGCGTATTCACCCTGTCGCAGGTGAAATACGTTGAAGACCGGGTTACGTGGCTCTATGACAACCGAAAACTAATCGGCGGCCTGCGCTTTGTATATGAACCTCCGGTTCTGCGGTTTTTTATGGGAGGGCTTGAGCCTACCAGTGATTGGCCCCAGAAACTGATCGCAAAATTCAAAGAAGATTTTGGGGAAAGTTTGTAAACAGTATAAAGGCGCCGGAAAAACCGGCGCCTTTGTTTTTGGTTTGTGTGTTACTTGTGAGCGTTGATGAACTTATTGGTGTATTCAATTAATTTTGTGAAGTCTTTGGGAAATTTTTCCGGCGTATTTTCATTTACGGATACGTATTTCGATTCTCCGTCCCTGTCGAGCTGAATCATGTAAATAATGCTTCTTTCCTTTGTGGGATTATCGAATCCGTATGAATCCTTCATTTTCTCCAGTTCACTCCCGCTGATTAAGTTCTTAAACGTGTCAAACTCTTCCTTTGTCAATTTTCCCTCCTTTTGCAATGGCCTTTTCTTTCCCTCGAAATTATCGAAAAAATAGTTAATTTGAGTGATTTTGTATGTAGAGTCGGGATTTAGCTGAAATTCTGCTTTAAAATTATTTACATTTTCCATACTAAATGTGTACGTAAAATGTTTCAATTCCAGATTGTTTTTACAGCCATGTATCGCGAGCATTATCGCAAATATTCCAAACAGTTTGTATTTGAGCATAATCAATAATCAATATAAAAAGGGAGGTTTACCCTCCCTTTTATTCTTATAGATAAATAATTTTATTTCCAAGGATCTGGTTGAACCAAATAAGGCTGTCCATTCTCGTCGTTACCCATAGTTTGAATTTGAGATTGTGGAAGAGGGAACATGGTTTTATTCGCAGCTAATTTATTAGAAAAAGAAAACTTAGTAATAAAACTTTTTTCATAATCCAAATAATCAGCTATTGCTTCAGCCATGTAATCTCCACCCCAACGTGTTAAATCAAACCACCGTTGTCCTTCCATAGCCAGTTCCAATTTACGCTCCATGCGAATGGCTTTTATGCATATTTCCTTATCAGTAAAAGCCAGATGCGTTGCGGGATAATTGGCAATTTTGTAATTAGCCGCCGGTTTTCCGTCCAACATAATAATGTTCACAGGTTTTGCAGCGCGTGTGCGAATCTGATTCACATATCCCATAGCCGCTGCTAATTCACCGTCATTTGCCAAGCATTCTGCATAAAGCAAAATACAATCCCTTAAACTCAAATATTGTAGATTAATAGCGGATCCCGGAGCCCATCCATCATGAATATTTCCTGCTGCAAGGCCGGCATCTTGTTCTTTCTTCGTATACACGTGTTTTTTAGGCATATAAATCCCGCCGTTCACGGCATCTCTCACCCAGTTATTTTTAGGAAGCCCCCAATCTTTATACGGAATACCGAAGCGACCAATCGCAAAGTCAATGCGAGGGTCAACAAGAACATTGTTGTTTATAGACAAAGGTGCGCCTTCTGCGGTAGATGTGTTTTTTTGACTTACCGGGGTACCTTGTCTGTAAGAATTATCCAATAATGGCAATCCGTCAGCTCCAACCTTAAAGGAGTTAGCTAATTCGTTGGAAGGCTGATAAAAGCCGCAGCAACCTCCGGGAGAACCTGCTCCGCCATGCGGATAACATAAGGACATTCCGGAATTTGCATTATTATAGTCGTTTGAGAATTGTACAGCAAAAATTGATTCTTTTCCATTATCGCGATAACTGTCAAAATTAGCGTTCATGTCGTCTTCCAACCCATATTTCAAGCCATTTGATGTTATACCGTTATCTATCACATCTTTCAATAATGGCTTTGCAGCCGCCAAATCACCTTTTTGCATCAGAATTTTAGCTTTCAGAGCTTTTGCAGCCCACACGTTAGCTCTCCCCGGCATATCTTGTTTGGCTAGAAGATTCCCAATTGCGACGTCAACATCCGCTATAACTTTGGGATAAATATCGATATCATTATGAATTTTGGGGTCATTGTCTGTTATGGTTTCATCCACCCACGGAAGAAAAGGCCCAAAAACTTTAATTCCTTCAAAATAAAACAAAGCGCGCAAAAAGTGAAGTTCACCTGTTCTGGTTTTCTTAAAATCTTCAGGTAAATTTTCCACTTGTTCCATAGTTTGTAGCGCTATATTTACACGTTTAGCTCCTTTGTAAATCCAATCAAATTTACCACTTATGTATCCGTTGGAAGAAGCTACGTTATATTTCTCCATTTCATTGAGAACGGATTGATCATTATTGTCAGACCCTTTATTCGCATCTCCTCCATACATACCACCAAATGTCCAGTTGAAAGGCGTGGCGCCCCAATTGTTTTCGGTCAAATTGGCATAAGCAGTTGTAGTCAACAGATCTATTCCTGTTTGATTCATTAACGCAGCCTGATCGATACTTCCCTGGGGTGCTTTGTATAAAAAGTCTTCTCCGCAAGAAGTCAGTAATACACTTACTGAAATCAGAATTAAAAGTAATATATTTTTATTTTTCATATTTTCTTTAACTATAAATGATTAAAATGCAAAATTCACACCAAATAGAAAACGCATAGTGTTTGGCCAACCGCCACCGTCAATACCTCTGCTTAAATCGGCCCCATTTCCAGTACCGGTATCCCTAAGAGTAATTTCGGGATCTAATCCTGTATATTTTGTGAAAGTCAAAATATTTTCCGCTTGAATATATACTCGTAAATTAGAAATAGTAGCTTTTTCTATTATTTTTTTCGGGAAAGTATAGCCCAAAACTAAGTTTTTCAATCTCAAGAAAGAACCGTCTTCTATATAGTAAGAGTTTAATACGGCACCTGTCCATCCGTCTTGTGAATCAAGAATCGGGAGTTGAGCTTTTGAATTATCCGCTCCCATTTTCCATGATAAGTCACGCATTCTCGTAGAACGGTTTCCTCCGAATAAGGGGAAATCCGTAAAAAATTTTGTATTATTTAAAATTTGATTTCCGATTGTTGAATACCAAAACATCGTAAAATCCCAATTCTTATATGTTAATGAACCGTTCAGACCAAATATTAGATCGGGATGAGGGCTACCTATTGCTTTTCGGTCATCCATGGTAATTCTTCCGTCCGGTTTTCCTTCAGGACCGGAAACATCTTCATATTTATATTTACCAACAAATGCCAAGGCATTTTCAGCTGTAGGAGCATCAGCTGCATTATATGGTATTGGCGAATTCAACACATCTTGCTCATTTTCATAAAAACCAAGAATATTAAATCCATAAAATTCGGATATGGGATGTCCTTTCATTGTACGGGTTTCACCTATATCAAAACGGTCGCCATATCCGTAAATAAAGAAATCATCGGCGTCGGAAAGTCTTAAAACTGTGTTTT
>JAQVEB010000108.1 GCA_028698105.1 Petrimonas sp.
ATGAAAGACCTCATACTTACCGAAATAAAAAGTGAAAATGCCGTTTTGATCGGATTAATTACGCCTGAGCAGAACGAAGAACGTGTGAACGAATACCTGGACGAGCTTGATTTTCTGGCCGAAACAGCAGGAATTATTCCCGGAAAACGATTCGTGCAACGGCTCGATATGCCCAACTCGGTAACGTTTGTAGGCACAGGAAAATTGCAGGAGATCAAAGAATATGTTGAGGACGAAGACAACGATATCGGGGTTGCTATTTTTGACGATGAACTTTCGGCCAAGCAAATCCGAAACATCGAAAAAGAACTCAAAATCCGCATTCTCGACCGAACCAGCCTTATCCTCGATATTTTCGCCATGCGCGCACAAACGGCGCACGCCAAAGCACAGGTTGAACTGGCGCAATACCAGTATCTGCTCCCGCGCTTAACGCGCATGTGGACTCACCTTGAGCGCCAGCGGGGCGGCGGTGGCGTGGTAATGCGCGGGCCGGGTGAAACGCAGTTGGAAACCGACCGCCGGATTATCCTCGACAAAATTTCGCGGCTGAAACAGGAACTCAAAGATATTGACAAACAAAAATCGGTGCAGCGGAAAAACCGCGGCAAAATGGTGCGCGTAGCGCTCGTTGGCTACACCAACGTTGGGAAGTCCACGCTGATGAACCTGCTCAGCAAATCCGATATTTTTGCCGAAAACAAGCTTTTTGCCACGCTGGACACTACCGTGCGAAAAGTCACCATCGAAAACCTGCCGTTTTTGCTCACCGATACTGTCGGGTTTATCCGAAAGTTACCCACACACCTGGTGGAATCGTTCAAATCGACACTCGACGAAGTACGCGAAGCCGACTTGCTGCTACATGTGGTAGATATTTCGCATCCTGCGTTCGAAGAACAGATTGAGGTGGTGGAAAAAACCCTGCACGAAATTGACAAGACCGAAAAACCTACCATCATCGTTTTCAATAAAATAGATGCGTTCACGCATGTGGAAAAAGATGATGACGACCTCACACCGAAACGGCGGGAAAACTATTCGCTGGAAGAATTAAAACAATCGTGGATGGGCAAATTAAAAGAAAATTGTATCTTTATATCGGCAAAAGAAAAAACCAACATTGACGAGTTGAAAGCGTTGCTTTACGAAAAAGTGAAAGAAATTCACGTACAGCGCTTTCCTTACAACGATTTTTTGTATCAGAAATACGAGGATGAAGCCCCCTTCTAATTCCCCCAAAGGGGAAAGTTGGAACATCGGAAACTTCAACTTTCCGTATTAAAATTTGATCGGGTTGAATAAAATTCAGTACATTTGTACCGTCATAGTTAAGCCAAAATACACAACCGTATTTCATGAACCGAAAACTCCAATACATCCACATCAAACGCCGCGACGGCTACCATTACTCCAATCCATAATTCATAATGAAGAATGCATAATTAAATCCTTATACTCTTTAGATTTCAGATTTTACACTTCAGACTTTTAGATAAAAAGTCGTAATCTGTCATTTTCGGAAAAGACTCACAACTTATAATTTAAACTCATAACTAAATATTATGGAACTCCCATTTGCCGAATCCTACCGTATTAAAATGGTAGAGAATATTCGCAGAAGCACCCACTCCGAACGCGAGCAGTGGATAAAACAAGCCAACTACAATCTTTTTATGCTGAAAAGCGACCACGTTTTTATTGATCTGCTTACCGACTCCGGAACCGGAGCTATGAGCGACCGGCAGTGGTCGGCAATGATGGTGGGCGACGAAAGCTATGCCGGCGCCCGCTCGTACTACAATATGAAAAACGCCATCAGGGAAATTCTCGGATTCGATTACTTTCTGCCTGCACATCAAGGCCGTGCGGCCGAAAACGTGTTGTATTCAACCATCATAAAAGAAGGCGATGTGTTGCCCGGAAATTCACATTTCGACACCACAAAAGGGCACATTGAATTCCGCCACGCCACGGCGTTGGACTGCACCATCGAAGAAGCCTCCGATACCCAACTCGAAATCCCGTTCAAAGGGAATATTGATATTGCCCGGCTGGAAGCCGTTTTGCAACAATATCCGAAGGAAAAGATACCGTGCGTGGTGCTGACGGTTACCAACAACACGGCCGGTGGCCAGCCCGTTTCCATGGAAAACATACGCCGGACTTCGGAAGTGTGCCGCCGATACGGCGTACCATTGCAACTGGATTCGGCGCGATTTGCCGAAAATGCTTATTTCATTAAAACCCGCGAAAAAGGTTACGAAAACAAAACCGTTAAGGAGATTGTAAAAGAGATGTTTTCGTACGCCGATATCATGACGATGTCGTCCAAAAAAGACGCCATTGTGAATATGGGCGGTTTCGTGGCGTTCAAATCGGAAAAATTGTGGAAAGCGTGTCAAAAATTCTGTATCATGAACGAAGGATTCATTACCTACGGCGGTATGAGCGGGCGCGATATGAACGCCTTAGCCGCAGGCCTTGACGAAGGTACGGAATTCGATTACCTGGAAACCCGCATCAAACAAGTGGAATATTTGGGTAAAAAGTTAGACGCGTACGGCATTCCGTATCAACGTCCAGCGGGCGGCCACGCCATTTTCGTGGATGCGAAAAAAATGCTTACGCACGTTCCGAAGGAACAGTTTATCGCGCAAACGCTTGCCGTGGAGTTGTATTTGGAGGCCGGCGTTCGTGGTGTGGAAGTTGGAGCTTTGCTTGCCGATCGCGATCCGGTTTCCCGCGATAACCGTTACCCCGAACTGGAACTGCTTCGATTGGCTATTCCGCGCCGCACGTACACCAACAACCATATAGATGTGGTAGCCGCCGCGTTGAAAAACGTTTTCGACCGCCGCGAAACCATAACCAAAGGTTATGCGATAACGCGCGAAGAACCGATCATGCGGCATTTTACCGTGGAACTGGAGAAAGCAAGGTGAAAAAATCCGATAAGCATCGGATCACAAACCGATAGGCAGGGAATTAAATCCGATGCCTATCGGTTTTTTTTCAGTGCCTACGAAAACCGTATCTTTTTTGAATAATACATAATTACCGCAAGAATGGCGAATAATCCCAGACTTCCGACCAGCAACGCGTAACTTTCCATCTGAATAAGAATATAGATAAAGAGGTAGAGAAACGCCAACAATGCGCCAATCAACAGCCCTTGTTTCCGGTTTTTGAGGATGCTGCCCATGTGCAGCGTGATCAGGATCGTGGTCATTGCCGCGGCCACGAGATAGGCAAGGTTAAAGCCGAGCACTTCGGACATGGAGAGCAATAGCGTGTAGAAAAGCACCAATGCCAATCCGACTAACAGATATTGAAACGGATTTACCGATTTTTTCTTGATCAACTCGATAAAAAACACCACCACGAAGGTAAGCAGGATAATGAGAATGGCGTATTTCACGCTGCGCATGTTTTGCTGATACTGGTCAACGGACTGGATAAACCGTACGCCGAAACGCGATGCCGCCATCTGGTTCATCGCATTATCGTTATCGGCGCGAACAACCTGTCCGTAGCTCCGGTTAAGGTCGAGGACTTTCCAGCCGGCTGTGAAGCCCGATGCGGTGACATCCCTGTTTTCGGGCAGGAAGCTGCCATCGAAACTGGGCGTAGCCCAATCCGATTTCAGTTGCGCCGTAGTTGTGCGGCCGGTGGGAACAACGTACAATCCCTGCGAGCCGTTCATTTTGAGGGACAGATTAAACGGCAGCTTACTTTCGGCCAAGCTGCCCGGGTTTAGCGAATCGAGTTTCACATTTAATCCTACGGTAAAGAGCTCATACGGGCTTCCGCCGTAAGAAACCGATGCTTTATCGGTCACCACCAATTCTGCCGTGCCGTTTCCGGTGGCAAGATTCTCGATCGGGAGGCCCGATTCGAAATTTATTTTCTTTCCGTTTGTCTCAAACGTTACTTTTTCCTTTATGCCTTTCAAATCGGAAAGGCCAATGATGACCAGCACATTATCCCACCGGATTTGCGATTGCTGCACGTTGAAGTTTTTGATCGCATCCATATCAAATTCGCCCGAAAGGGCAACATCGGAGCTATAAACCGAAGCATCGTAAATACCGCGCTTGCGCTTTTCCACCGATGTGGTGCCGGTCACGTTAAGCGTTTCGGGCAATAACAGGAGGTTTCGCTCCACCTGCATCTCCTTTTTATCTTCGATAATAGTTTCCGTGTACGGGATCACAAGACACGGGCCGGTAATGGTTTGTTCGCCGCCCCATTTCGAAGTGATGTCGGCAACCGCGCTTTGTTTCGTGTTTTGCCGCTCGCGAATCAGGGATTGGATCATGGCCAATGGAATAAGGAGCAGGAGCGTTGAAATTCCCACCACGATCGCTTTAATGGTGGTAGCATGTCTTTCGGTGAAGCCGCGTGTTGCGTTTTGCACCGAGTCCGAAAATGAAGTAGGTTGAGATTCTTTCGTTTCCATAAAATATCTGATTAAAAAATAAATAATTATGCCTGTTACGGATAATAAAACAACGACCAACAGTAAGAAAAACATAGTTATAAGTTGTTTTTAAGAAAGGCTTCCAGCGCCTGGAGATGATCCTGAAAAGCTTTTTCGCCTTCTTTTGTTCTGGAATAAGTTGTTTTGGGTTTTCGTCCCACAAATTGTTTTTTCGCTTTAATATACTTCAGGTTCTCCAACGCGCGCGTGTGGCTTGCCAGATTGCCGTCGGTCAATCCCAGCAATTCCTTCAGGGTATTAAAATCGGCCTCATCATTCACCATGAGAACCGACATAATTCCGAGCCTCACCTTGCTTTCGAAAGCTTTATTTATGTCCTCCAGATGCGTTATCATGCCTCTACCGACTTGCGTTTCCGATCTATATTAAAGTAAAAATAAACGCCGTAAACCACGTGTAAAATTCCGAAACCGATTGTCCAGAACAACAATCCTTTTCCGGGGAAGAAAGCACAAACAAGGCCCAAGAGCAGTTCTGCACAACCCAACCAAAAAATATTATCGTACGTATATTTCGATGCATTGATCAGCGATAAACCATAGAACAACAACATTGCCGGGGCAATAACCCCCACATTTCCGTTCAGAATGAGGGCGATGCAAAAAATTCCGCCGGCGGATAGCGGCAGAAAAAAGTTTAGAAAAGTACGATACATCTGGTTGTTGAAAAAGCTCGTTCTGTTTTTTATCGCTTTGCGATAGGAGAACAACAGGACGGTAGCCAAAGCTGCCACAAAAACCACGACGGCCAGCAGCATGAGCGTATAAATCGAAATTCCCGTTGAAATACCGTTCGTGTAAGGCGATTGCGTAACGGGACTTACCAGCCCGTGAGCCAAATATGCGCCGATCAGCGCATATATCCCGATCAGGATTGCAGATGTGCCGCTAAACGACAAAAAACGCGACGACTTTTCCATCATCGCCCGTATTTCCTTTACTGTTTCTATTGCTTCGTTATTCTTCATAATAAAAAGTACTTTGAAATACAAAGTAAAAGATAAAAAATTAAAGTTGATGCATTACGGCATCAACTTTAACCATGTTTAACCAAAAACGGCTACATTTTATTTTTCACATTACAAAGTTCGTCATTCAAAGCAATCACGGCATTTTCATAATGTTCGCGTTTAATCACGAACTGCATGTTCACCTGCATGAGCGACTGCGCGAAACTTTCGACATTAATTCCCTTCTCGTATAGCGCTTTGGCCGCTCTGTACAAAAAACCGGGCATTGCGATGTTGGAACCCATCGTGCAAACAATCGCCGCCGGTTGCGCCGTTATCTGATAAAAAACTTCCTTGAGTATTTTAATCAACTGATGCGACTTTTCGTTATCCCAAACCACCATGGTGATGGAGTTTGCATTGGTGGATTTTAAAATATAACTCACATTGTATTTTTGAAAATACTGCATAATGCGTCCGTCGAAACCCACTTCACCAACCATCATCGGGTCGTGCACTTCGATAGCGAACATTTTCCGCGAACCGGAAACGATTTCAACGCGGGGCTCCGGCGAAATGTAGTCGCGGGAAATGAGCGTTCCCGGATGATCGGGCTCAAAGGTATTTTTTATGCGGATGTTGATCGCTGCCAACTCCAGCGGCTTCGCCGCTTTGGGGTGGATGGCTTCCATGCCGATATCGGCCAACTGATCGGCGATAATATAGTTGGTGTGTCCCACGGGAATGCTGTTTTCAACGCCAACAATTTTCGGATCGGCGCTCGAAAGGTGGTATTCCTTGTGGATAACCGCTTCATCGGCTTTTACTTCCACAGCAATCTTGCTGAACGTAACTTCGGAATATCCGCGATCGAAAGCGCGCATAATGCCTTCGGTTCCTTTGGTATAACCTGTTGCCACGCACAACACCTTGCTGAAATCAATGTCGGTAAATTCTTTGTGGATGCGTTCGTCAATAGTCAACGGTTCGTTATCGTTAAAACCGCACAAATCCACGAATCGGGCATTTATGCCATTGTTGTTCAATATATTCACTGAATTCCATCCGGAATGCGCTTCGCCGATGGATGCCAGAATTTCGCGCGCCGCCAGATGAATATCGGTCATATTCACGTAACCGGATGCCAGCACTTTGCTCAGGCTGTAGAGGATGGTCTTTGCCTGGTCCACGCGGAAGCGGATGAAATCGCGCGCCTCTTTCAAATCGAGCCCGATGTCGGCAAAACCATCGTTAATCAACAATAACCGTTGGCACAGGCCATCAAGAGCGCTGCT
The DNA here is from genome assembly GCA_028698105.1 of Petrimonas sp. Lineage (GTDB taxonomy): Bacteria > Bacteroidota > Bacteroidia > Bacteroidales > Dysgonomonadaceae > JAQVEB01. The sequence continues at coordinate 6,749 of JAQVEB010000108.1, forward strand.
GTAATCCTCGCCGTTCAAAAATTTATTGTAAATACCCGGTTCACCTGTTTTTTTATGTTCCAGCAACCAGTTCGTCACGTTGTTATATGCCGAAACCACAAAAATACGGTTGTAAAGTTCATCGCCTTTCCGGTTTCCTTTTATGATGTTTTGCAGCACATCCTGAAATTGCGACATGGATGTTCCGCCAATTTTTTCTACTGTAAGCATAATTTTGTTATGAAGTTTGGGAATTGAGTTATGTGGCACAAAGATAAATTTTTTTGATGTATTGCAATATAGACAATAATTGAAATCTCAACCTTTTTGATTTTCCTTTTTGATTCTATCTATCTCAGTTTTTGTCCTCTTTGCAATTTCATTGTCAAATTTTTCTGGCCAAAAATTTTTCGATACGCCTGTTTTCATCAGAATCCCTGGATGAGGTAAACAAATAAAATTTCTCTTTATTCCCAAGATATCTTTTTCTCTTGCTACACCATCTAAAAATTCTTTTGAATAAATTTGACTTTTAAGATCGAAAACAGCTTGAGTAACTTCGGCTCCTAATAAAATGATTAAAAATGGATTGCAAATCTCTATTTCCTCGTACAACCACTTTAAACTTCTTTTTGCATATTCGTTAAATTCAGAACGATTTTCTTTAATTATACAATCACTCTTAATTTTATTATATCTTTTTACGTGACCATTCTTAAAAAGAAAAACTTTGACTAAATCAGTGATCCAACAATCTTCTCGATGAATTCCGATTTTGCTGAGAATAACTTCATTTAATTCTTTCCCGGAAGGTATCGTCCTAACTCTCGAACCGTCAAAATAAGATTCATTGGAAAAAGGAGAATCGTTATCTGTAAGAGGCGTATCGGATATTCCATTAACTGTAAAAAACTTAGCTGACGGATACGCCCCAACAATCATTATTCTATTTAAAGAAGTCTCAATGGGAACTAATACATTAATATGGTTTCCATACAAGTAGCAATACTTTTCAGGGTAGCCAATATCTGATTTATATTCTCTAAAGCATTTCCTCTGATATTCAACAATATTATTTTTCATCATTATAACATTTTAATTCTTCATAAACTCTACTAATCGGCAACCCCATCACGTTGAAATACGAACCTTCTATGCGTTCAACCGCCACATAACCGATCCATTCCTGCACGCCGTAGGCGCCGGCTTTGTCCATGGGATTGTATTTTTCCACGTAGTAATCAATTTCTTCGTCCGTTAATTTACCGAAAGTTACAAAGGCAACATCGGAAAAAGCAACCTGTTTCTTTCCGGAAGTCAGGCAAACACCGGTTATCACCCGATGCGTGTTGCCTGAAAGCTTCTTCAGCATGCGTTTAGCATCGGCTTTGTCAACGGGTTTTCCCAAAATTTCGTCATGCAGGATAACCACCGTATCGGCGGTGATAAGCAATGTTGCGTCCGTTAAAATATCGGCGTAAGCCGATGCTTTTTTGTTTGCGAGGAACTCCGCAACCTGTTCGTTAGGCAATTCTTCGGGATAGGATTCGTCTATATCGGGAAGCGTTTTTACTTCGTAATCTATGTCAATGCCGGATAGCAGTTCTTTTCGGCGTGGTGAATTAGAAGCGAGGATAATTTTATAACCGGTATCCTTCATTTTATCGCCTTTTTTATCCGTACGAGTTTTATCAACAAATCTTCCAACTGATCCAAGGGCAGCATATTTGCCCCATCGGATTTCGCGTTTTTGGGATCGGGATGGGTTTCGATAAATAGTCCGTCGGCGCCTACGGCGATAGCCGCTTTGGCGATGGTTTCGATCAGTTGCGGCTGTCCGCCCGTAACGCCCGACGATTGATTGGGTTGCTGCAAGCTGTGCGTAACATCCATCACCACCGGAAAACCGAATTGCTGCATGGCGGGAATCCCCCGGAAATCAACCACCAGATCGCCGTAACCGAAAGTCGTACCACGTTCGGTGAGCAATACGTTCGGGTTGTCGCTGTCCACCACTTTCTGTGCCGCAAACCGCATTGCTTCGGGCGATAAAAACTGCCCTTTCTTAATATTCACCGTCTTGCCCGTTTTCGCAGCCGCCACCAGCAATTCGGTTTGGCGGCACAGAAATGCCGGTATCTGCAGCACGTCCACGTACGCTGCGGCAAGTTCGGCCTCGTGCGTTTCGTGGATATCGGTAACGGTGGGAATTCCGAAAGTTTGCCCCACTTTTTGCAGAATTTTCAGCGCTTTCTCGTCGCCGATTCCTGTGAACGAATCCACGCGAGAGCGGTTTGCTTTGCGGTAGGAACCTTTGAACACATACGGAATGCCCAGCTTATCGGTTATCGTCTTTATTTTTTCGGCGATATGCAATGCCATATCTTCTCCTTCGATGACACACGGCCCGGCAAGAAGAAAAAAGTTATCGGATTTTAAATAGGAACTGTCCATTTCACTCGTTTAATTTGCCCGAAAGATACGAAAAAAACGCCGTGTTTTTGTACTTTTGTCATAAATTCAATTGTCGTCTGACCGATTTTCGGCCTGACGAATGAAAAATGCATCAGACGGACTTAATCGCACAAACTCAACATTTATGACACTTGATATTTGCCCCGCTCCCGCCCTCTACCCGTTCTACCGGAAAGCAAACGACACCGTGATCGTTGTGGATGTGTTCCGCGCTTCGGCAACCCTGTGCGCCATGCTGCACAACGGGGCCGCTGCTGTGATTCCCGTGGCAAGCGTTGAAGAAGCGCAAGCGTACAAAGCCGAAGGCC
>JAQVEB010000109.1 GCA_028698105.1 Petrimonas sp.
ATAAATGGGAGAAACTTACCGGTGGCACCACCATCGGTTACAAGCGGTTACTGAAATTCGATAACGCGGCTCCCTCGAAAATAACGATCACTATACAGGATGCGCGCGCCAAAGCCAACATCAGCAATGTAGGCGCTTTTTATGTGCCCGTGATTAAAGACACGTTAAAGGTAACGCGCCTGAACGACGTAGATAAAAACGCATGGACGTCCACAAAGAAAAATCCGTTGATTGTGGATATGGGCGAAAAAATTACCGTAAAAGGGTTCACTTACGCGCCCGATAGTACAAAAGAGTCGGTTTTCACATACGTTTTTCGGTTAAGCGATGATGAAAAAAACTGGATCACGGCCAAAAAAGGAGAATTCGGAAACATAAAGAACAATCCGGTTGTGCAGACTGTTTATTTTGATAACGAGGTTTCAGGCCGTTATTTCCAGATGGAAACGCTAAGCGGCGTGGACGGAGGAAAGCCGACGGTTGAAATGAGCCAGATCGGTATTCTCACAAAATAAAAAGAAATGAAAAAACTGTTCATCATATTCTTCATGGCGATAGCTCTGTCCGGCTACGGGCAAAAATTGAGCGACGTATTCAAAGCTATGCCCGATGAGATTCTGCCGGGCTTCTCAGAGGCCGACAGAACGATGTTGCTCGTTGATACGGCGTTGAAGGTGATCCCTTACACGCTTGGCAACATTGAGCGCATGAATTACACCGACACTTATTTGCAAATAAGAACTTCGGCTATTGGCACGTTGCAAATAAAATTGCTGCCCCTGGTAAACAACACGAAAATTATTTGCGTGATTAAAACGGTTTGCGGCAAAGCTTGCGACAGCAACATCCGTTTCTACTCTACCGACTGGGCGCCCATTGACGCGCATTCGCTTATGCCCGATATCACCGCCGAATCCTTTTTTGATCAAAGCAAAAAAGGAAGCGAAGCTTACAAAAACGCGTTTGCGCTGCTGGATATGGAACCTATTTCGGCCGCTTTTGTGAACGGATCGAATAACCTGACGCTGTTGCTGGATTATGCTTCGTATGTTTCGCCTGAAAATCTTCGGAAAATTAAGCCGTTTATTAAACAAGATTCTATAACTTTGCAGTGGAATAAAACTTCATTCCGCTAAAACCATATCTGCACCCGTAGTTCAATGGATAGAATACCGGATTCCGGTTCCGACGATGCGAGTTCGATTCTCGCCGGGTGTACTGAATATCAATCTGTAAGATGAAAACAAAGCAGTTTCTGTTCATTTTTATCTATTCACTCTTTCTGTTATCATGCAAAAATTCTCCCGAACCATTTGATCCTTCAGAAACGCCCGTGACATGGGTGCTGGATTTTCAGGACGATTTTGAAGGGAATTCCATCAATGAAAACAATTGGGGAATTTATGATAACTCCTGGAACCAAATAGGACTACGACGACGCGAAGCGTTGAAGGTTGCCGACGGCAAATTAAACGTGATGGTTATCCGCCGTCCGGATGGAAGTTATATGACCGGAGGATTGGCTCACCGGAAAGAATACAAATACGGGAAATTTGAGTTTCGGATCAATGCAGGAAAAGATCCCCTGAACGCAACAAGCGCCATCGCGTTGACCTGGCCCGATAGCGAAAACTGGCCGCAAGACGGGGAAAACGATATATACGAAACGTTATTTAAACGAAACTCCTTCGAGACATTTATTCACTATGCGGTGGACGGTCAGGATCAGAAGCACCAAAAAACCCATTTAATTGACCCGACGCAATGGCACATCGTTGCGATGGAATGGATGCCGGAATACATAAAAATCTATTGCGACAATAACCTGGAATGGACATTAAAAGACACCAAGGCCATTCCCGACGTATTTCACCATATCTGTTTTCAGATTGAAGTGGACGAAACCAAAGAAATAACGGATACCATTGCCATGCAGGTTGATTGGGTGAAAGTGTATAAGCCGGTTCTTGCCGGAAAATGATTTAATTTTTGTAACCTTCTCTTTTCCACAGGAGCATTTTTTTCAAAAAATTCAGAATTCATACAGAATTTATCCGCATATTTGTATCGTGATGAAAATTCTGATTGTAGAAGACGAAAAAAAACTGAGCCACAACATTGCTGCGTATTTAACGCAGGAAAATTATGTCTGCGAAACTGCCGATAATTTCCGCACAGCTTTGGATAAAATCGGCGGATTCGATTACGATTGCGTTCTGTTGGATATCACCCTGCCGGACGGCAACGGGTTGAGCGTGCTCGAACAATTGAAAAAAGAAAAACGCACCGACGGTGTAATCATTATTTCGGCAAAAGATTCCATTGACGATAAAATAGCCGGACTTAATCTGGGTGCGGACGATTATATCGCAAAACCTTTTCACATGTCGGAACTGAGTGCACGGGTTGCCGCCGTTATTCGTCGCCGTAAATTCGATGGAAGCAGCAATCTGGTCGTGAACGAACTATTAATTGACACTACCGCGAAAACAGCGCACATCCATGGCCGATTGCTGGACATTACCAAAATGCAATATGATCTGTTGCTCTATTTCGTTGTCAATAAAAACAGGGTTATCTCCAAAGCGGCCATTGCCGAACACCTTTCGGGCGACAATGCGGAGTATTTCGATAACTATGACGTAGTGTATGCCCACGTGAAAAACCTGAAAAAGAAAATTGCCGAAGCCGACGGAAACGACTACATCAAAACCATTTACGGCATGGGGTATAAATTTGAAGCGGAATGAAACTGACCAACCACATCGCTACGCGATATATCGGCGTTACGGCCATTTTACTGCTGATTTCCATTCCGCTATTTTATATTGTATTAGAGCGGGTTATGTGGAACAGTATTGACGAAAATATGCAGTTCCAGCGTGAATGGATGGAAGAAAAACTACAAACAACTTCACCCGAACACTTCTTATCCTTCAACAATAATATTCAGATACGTCCCGGAAGTTTTTCCCAAGCGGAAGAACGGTTTTACAACGAAAAAATCTATATTCCAAACGACAAGGAAATGGTTTCTTACCGCGTACTTGAATTTAATACCGAGGTGCATGGAAAACCGTATGCGGTTCGCATTCAAAAATCATTGGTCGAAAACGAAGACGTTTTACTGGCAATTGTTGCCATGCAAATCGGGGTGTTGCTCGTTTTGCTTTTGGCACTTGCTTTCATCAACCGGAATTTGAAAAAAAATGTGTGGACGCCTTTCTACAAAATACTCGAATCGTTGCGCAGTTACCGCATTGACCGCGATGAGCCTTTGCATCTTGCCTCGTCGAAGATCAATGAGATCAACAGTTTGAATAAGTCGCTGAACGTCCTTACTAAACACAATTACGAAGTGTATAAGTCCCAAAAAGAATTCACCGAAAACACTTCGCACGAACTGCAAACTCCGCTTGCAACCATGCAAAGCACATTGGATTTGTTGTGGCAAAACTTCACCCCCGACGAAACTCAGGCTGAACTGATGCAAACGCTCACGGAAACCAATATGTACATGAGCAAACTAAACAAATCGCTGCTATTGCTGGCTAAAATAGACAATAACCAGTTTTCCGACAAAAAAGAGATTAACGTTATCAGCCTCACCGAAATAGTTTTGGCACGATACAGTGAAAATTTCGCTCAAAAAAACATAAACATTCACGAAAATTTTCTCTCTCCCGTTATCGTTTTCGCCCATGAAACGCTCGTGGAAACGCTTCTCGGAAATCTCGTTTCCAATGCGTTTCGATATACTCCCCAAAACGGAGAGGTGGAAATAAAAATCGCTAACAATACTTTCACTATCGGAAATACGGCCGAAAACGGACAACCCCTTGATAAACAAAAACTTTTTCAACGGTTTCAGCGACAACAGCCCAACGTGCAGAGCAGCCTGGGTGTGGGATTGGAGATTTGCCGGCGTATTTGCGTTCAAAGCGGTTTTGAAATCGAATACGATTTCACAGACGGGAAACATTGGTTTAAGGTGATTTTCTGATAAAACCAACGACTATCCTTTAATTCCAAATTCATTCAGATTTGTTTTTTTCATTTACCAAAAAAACAAACATCCGGATGAAAACAAAACTTTCTTTATTTTTCGGTATAACAATTCTGGCGTGTTTCGTTTCATCCTGCCGTTCGATTCACAACATCACCCGTCCGCTGTTAAAAGGCATCCCTGACGAAAACGAAGCAACGGAAAACTATTTCAGAACGGTTTACAACGACACGTTAAACGTACCGTTTCACTTTATCGGGGAAAATAACGCCGACAACCTGGTTGGCAAAATGCTTATTGAAGACAAAACGCTGGATGCTTCTGCCGTATCACTCAACGATTTTGTAAAACTACACAAAACCATTTCATTCGCAATTATTCGGAACGATTCAGTGCTTTATGAATACTACGCTCCTGACTATACATGGGAAAGCAATGTTACCAGTTTTTCTATAGCTAAATCTTTTGTAGCCATGCTTGTGGGAATAGCAATTGAAGAAGGCAAAATTAAAAGCGTGAACCAATCCATCGCCGATTATTTACACGAATTTGCTGATAATGCCGATATTCGGCGCATTACCATCAAAAACTTGTTGCAACATACATCGGGCATCAAATTCACGAAAGAAATGCTCAATCCATGGTCTGACAACGCCGAGTTTTATTACTCCGATAACCTGCGCGAACGCGCCTTGGATTTTGATGTAAAAGAACCGTCCGGACAACGTTTCGATTATCAAAGTGAAAATGCCATGCTTTTAGCGCTCATTCTCGAACGAGCTACCGGAATGAGCCTAAGTCAATATCTCGAAAAGAAAATATGGTCGCGCATCGGCACAAGCGCGCCGGCTACATGGAATACCGACCGCAACGACAGCCTCGCTATCGAAAAAGCGTTCTGTTGCCTGAACGCCCGCACGATGGATTTTGCGAAATTCGGACGCCTGTTGCTGCACAAAGGAAATTGGAACGGCACACAAATTATTCCCGAAGATTTTGTACGCGATGCCGCAACTCCCTCAATCAACGATGGCGGCAAGCTAACTTACGGTTATAACATGGGTATTGGCCCTTTAAAATACGGTAGTTTTTTCCCGATAGGTCTATTCGGACAACTCATTTATGTGTATCCCGCCCACAATATAATTATCGTACGCTTTGGCGAAGGCGGTCTTACCTACCATCCCAATTATTGGAAGAGTATTATGTTACAAATTATTGATCAATTATAAAAAATCGTCTCCATTCTAATTTCGTTCAGAATTACATAAAAACTTTGCGGTACAAAATCAACAAAAAATTAATTTCAAAAAACAAAACGAAAATGAAAAAAGTATTTTTAGCAATAGGATTAGTGGCTATGTTTGCCTTTACCGGTTGTAACGAAGGCAAAAAAGCGCCGCAAGCTGTAAAAACAGCAATGGAAAAATTGTATCCCGGCATATCGAAAGTGAATTGGGATGATGAGGATAATACGTGGGAAGCCGAATTTAAAAACAACGGTGTAAAAACAAGCGTAACTTTCCTTACCGACGGTACGTTGAAAGAAATTGAAGAAGAAGTGGCGTTGGCCGATTTTCCCCAGGCAGCAACGGACTATATAAATCAAAATTATCCGTCGGAAAAAGTGGACGAAATTGCCAGAATGACGGATGCCAAGGGCGTTGTAACGTATGAAGCCGAGGTGAAAGATTCCGAACTCGTTTTCAACACGCAGGGAAAACTGATCAAAAAGGACGGTGAAATGATCAACCAATCGGCGTTATCCCCCGACGGTACCGGCGAAATCGCGATTGAAGACCTTCCGGCAGCGATCACGCAATTCGTTACCGACAATCATGAGGGATATATGGTGAAAAGCGCAACTTACGATCCGCTGTGCGGCGGGCAAAACGCCATAGATGTAAGCGTAGTGAAAGATGGCGCGCCCGGTTATTCGCTCATCTTCACCCTCGACGGCAACTACGTGCAACGCGAAGAGGATATGGACTTTATTGAAGCTCCTGCAGCGATAATAAAAGAACTCAAGGCCAAATATGCTTCGTATCAGGTTGCTCCGCAAATAGAAAAAATCACGCTGGCGAATAACCAAATACAATATTTGGTTGATCTCACCAAAAACGGAACCGCAAAGGAAGTAATTTTTGATACGGATGCAAACGTGGTTTGTGAAAATTAAACATACCTTTTTCAATGTGTGAAGTGGGCGTGTCTCAAAAGTATCACTGTATTTTCATTTTGTTGAGTCAACTATCTGCGGTTGTCATTTCGAACGAAGTGAGAAATCTATAACAACTCAAAATCAGATATTTATAAAAATATGTCATTGGTAACGAAGTGAAACATCTACATTGTCAAGCTAAATAGATTCTTCATTTCGCTAAAGCTCCATTCAGAATGACAATTTGATAGCAGATTTTACTTTTGGAACACCCTCGCTTTCCCTTTTTCTGACTTGTAAATTCCTTTAAGATGAAACGTTTTTTCTTTCTGTTTTTCCCGGTTTTTTTGCTCGTGCCCAACATCGGTTTTGCTCAAAAAACGGTTACTTTGGACGATTACCTCGCCACGGCAAAAGAAAACAGCCCGGTGTTGAGCGATTACAACAACCAGCGATATTCGTTAAAAATAGACAGCCTGAAAATGTTGGCCGATTACGGCGTGAAAGTTACCGCCAACGGCGATGCCATGTACGCTCCCGTCATCAAAGGATGGGGATACGATAATGCGCTGAGCAACGGACAAAATGTTACCGCAGTTATCCGCATTACCCGCGATTTACTTGGCAAGGCCAACAAGGACACCCGACTGGCCGATTATAATCTGGCGTCCAAACAAATGATTAATCAAATCAAAATCACCGAGTTGCAGCTTAACCGTGCCGTAACGGAGCAGTACTTAAATACCTATACGGCGCAACAGTTGTATCAAAACTATCAGGAGATCATTAAATTACTGAATGAAGAAGACGTCATTTTAAAAAAACTCACGCAGGAATCCGCTTTTAAACAAACCGATTACCTGAGTTTTAAAGTAACCCTGCAACAAAACCTGCTCGCTATGCAACAGCAACGTGCCGATTGGCTCAACAATTACGCCACGCTCAACTATCTGGCAGGAGTGGTGGATACCACGTTATCGGTCTTGCAGCCGCCGTTGATGCCCGACAAAATGCCCCTGCCTTTCGAGCAAAGCATTTACGCCGAAAGTTACATTACCGACAGCCTGAAATTGGCCAACGATGCAAAAATCATCAACTACGATTACCGACCGAAACTATCGGCGTACGCCGACGGTGGTTACTCATCCTCGTTCATTACCACGCCGTATAAAAATTTCGGTGCAAGCGTCGGGCTATCGCTCACCGTGCCCATTTACGACGGGAACAAGCGAAAAATGATGCTGCAGCAAAACCGGTTGGCGCAAGCCACGCGCAAGCGGTACAACGAATTTGAGCATAACCGGTACCTGCAACAAACGGCGCAATTGCAGGCACAAATTCGTCAATATGAACAGATGCAAGCTACCGCAGGGGAACAATTGGTATATTCGCAGGCGCTCATTGAAGCCAATTTAAAGCAATTGCCCACGGGCGACGTAAAAATCGCCGATTTCATCCTTTCCATCAACAACTACCTGAATTTAAAATCGTCACTCGTTCAATATCAGGACAATCTTTATAAGTTATATAACAATCTGAATTACTTAACTATACAGTAATTATGAAACGTAAATTCACTCACATTTCGGTCATCCTTTCCTTCGGAATAATTTTGGCGGGTTGCCATTCGGGACAAAGTACGAATCCGGGCGCACCGGAAACCGCATCGCCAAAAACGCCGGTAACAATAGCACATCCGTCCGACACGGTAACGCTGAGCGACGATGTTTTGCTGAATGCTACCGCTACCTATCTGTTGAAATCGGATGCGAAAGCCAACACTACCGGTTACATTACATCAACGAACATAAAACTGGCCGATAACGTGCGCCGCGGACAAACGCTCTTCACGCTGCAAACAAAAGAGGCGCGCGCATTGGGCAATACCATCAACAATCTGGACCCGTCGTTCAGATTTTCGGGCAAAACGGTTGTTTCCAGCCCCGCTACCGGATATGTGCAAATGTTGAACCACCAGACAGGCGATTTTGTGCAGGAGGGCGACGTGTTGGCCACGATTACCGATGCAAGCAGTTTCGGCTTCGTAATGAACGTGCCGTACGAATACAACCAACTCCTGCGCAACAACAAAAACCTGACGGTTGAGCTAACCGACGGACGAAACCTCACCGGTTATGTAGATAAAATTATGCCCAGCGTGGATCCCGTTGCACAAACCCAGCAAGTGTTGGTAAAAGTGAGGAATGGAGGAAACATTCCCGAAAATCTGCTCGCAACCGTCCGGTTATCCAAAAATCGTGTTACCACGCTGGCCGTTCCTAAAGACGCTATCCTGACCGATGAATCGCAATCGGCATTTTGGGTGATGAAGATGATGAACGACACCACGGCGGTGAAAACCATTGTTGATAAAGGCATTGAAACCGATAAATGGGTTCAGGTAACGTCAGGCAATCTTACCTCATCCGACGAAGTAATTGTGTCGGGGAACTACGGCTTAAGCGATACGGCTTTCGTGAAAATTGAAAAAACGATCCAATGAAAAAGAAACAACCTTTTTTCGTGCAATACAAGAGCCCGATGTTGATACTGATGCTCTTGATCCTTATTGGCGGCGTTTTCTCGTACACGAAAATTAAATCGTCGCTTTTTCCAACGGTTACCTTCCCAAAAATAAAGGTGATTGCCGATGCGGGACAACAACCCGTTGATCAAATGACCGTGGCGGTTACAAAACCGCTGGAGGACGCCATCAAACAGGTTCCGAATCTTCAAACCATCCGCAGCACAACCAGCAGGGGCAGTTGCGAAATATCGGCTTACATGGATTGGAAATCGAACATTGATCTCAGTCAACAACAGATTGAGTCGCGAATTAACCAGATACGCAACCAGTTACCAACTGAGGTGAGCATCACGGTGGAAAAGATGAACCCGTCCATTTTGCCGGTGATGGGATATTCGCTGGATTCCAGATCCATGTCGCCTATCGAATTAAAGCAACTCGCGCTCTATACCATCAAACCGTTTTTATCGCAGGTGCCGGGCGTAAGCGAAATTCGCGTCATCGGCGGACAGGACAAAGAATATTGGGCGACGCTCAACCAGGAAACGATGGCGAAATTGGGCCTAACGCCATCCGCTGTTTCCGATGCGCTGAACCAGACCAATTTCATCCGCTCAAACGGTTATTCGTCCGATTACCGGTTTCTGTACCTCACGCTTACCGACACGCAATTGCGTAATTTGGAGCAATTGCGCAACGTGGTGATCAAAAACGATGGAAGCCGCATTGTTTACTTCAACGATATTGCGGATATTCACGTACATGCCGCCAAGCAATACATTAAAGTGAATGCCAACGGCAAAGAAAGCATTT
>JAQVEB010000110.1 GCA_028698105.1 Petrimonas sp.
CTCCCACCACAATTCCCGTGATTCCCGCTATAACCGTGAGCACCACGCTTTCGCTCAATATTTGTCCGATAATGTTTTGCGGCGTAGCGCCGAGCGCACGGCGGATACCGATCTCCTTCGTGCGTTCGCGCACGGTAACCAACATGATGTTGCTCACGCCGATGGCTCCGGCAAGCAATGTTCCCAGTCCCACGAGCCATATCAGCATGCTGATCCCGAGAAACAGATTGTTGAACATCGAGAACTGATCTTCAATGTTCATGGAACCAACCGCCTCTTCGTCCTGTGGACTGATCTGATGCAAGGATTTCAACGTTTCTTTTATTTTATCTTGCACCACTTTCACTTTTATTCCCGGTTTAGCTGTTGCTGCCATAAAGTGGATTACATTACCCTGATTGAAAGCTTGTTGCATGGTTGTGAAAGGCAAGATTACCGATTCGTCGGTTGAACCGCCGATACTCACGTTTCCCATCCTGCGAGCTACGCCGATAACCTGAAAATAGATACCGTTTACTTTTATTGCCTTACCAACAGGATCTTCGCCCGTTTGAAAAAGTACTTCGTACACGCGTTCCCCGATCATGCACACCTTGCGTTTTTGAGCAATATCTATGTCATTTATATAACGACCTTTTATAATCTCGCTTTTTTCTATTTTATCATACACTGGATAGCAGCCTTTTATTTGATACGAACCGCTTTTGTCGCCGCGAAAAACGTTCTTGTCGGAAGAGCCGCCAAAAAGCATCGGCGATATATACTGCGCTTCCGGCACGTTCCGTGTGATGACCGGAATGTCGCTGTTGAGCATGTCCCACCGGCGGTTTTTACGGAAGCCTTTGTAGGGCTGGGTAGTATTTTGCGACCAAAAGAAACACGAGTTGCTGGCAAAACCGCGCACTTGCGATGTTATGCCCTGCTGCAATGCGTTGCCCGCCCCAACCATCAGCACCAGCATGAACACACCCCAAAAAACGCCGAAGGCGGTAAGAAAGCTGCGCGATTTGTTGTGCGTAATGGTCACCCATATTTCGTACCAGCGGTCTAAATCGAATAATTGTTTTATCTGCATACTGTTTGTTATCAATGCTGAAGCGTTATTGGTTATTTTGCTTCGCCGTTATTCGTTCGTTGTGCTATTCATCAATTTAGTGACGGATTGAATGAACTTATTCAGTTTAATTGCCAAAGTCTCATGCTTGTTAAACAATTCTTTGTAGGTTTCGTAAGTGATGAGTTTTCTGTTTAAGGCCTTTTTTAAACACGTTTTGCTCTCATAGAGCGATCCACGCGAAAAATAATAGAAATTTCGTTGGTCTCTATACGTATTTCGTCCAAAACCTTCACCAATATTGAGACTTACGGAATCAACCGATCTTACCCACTGTTTAGCTAACGTATCTTTATTAAAATAATCCCACTTGACGACAAGAGAATAAATTTCGTCCCCCAACAACATTGATAAATTATAGATTTCCAAATCTTCCAGTTTCATAATTTCGTTTTTTATCGTCTTATATTTCAATAACCAATAACGCACGCAGTGCAACTAACCAATAACGGCGAAGCCCGATAACGCACGTAGTGTAAACTTATTATTCCTGCCGCATGGCTTCTATGGGTTTCACTTTTACCGCTTTTCGGGCGGGCAGGTATCCGGCCACAACACCGGCAACGATGAGAACGAATGTAGAGAAATATACGTATCCCAAGTTTACCGTCGGATTTTTAAATATAGACATTTGCGGCCCATCAGCTGAGGCTTGAGCGTTGGCTGACTGTTCCATGATGTAATTGATCAATTCCGTTAACCCAATACCAAGGATCATGCCGATGTATCCGAAGATAGCCGTTATGATGATGGATTCCAGTATAATAGACTTGATGATGGACGAAGACGGCGCGCCTATGGCTTTGCGGATGCCGATCTCGCGCGTGCGCTCTTTTACCGATACCAGCATGATGTTGCTCACACCCACTACACCGGCGATAAGGGTGAGGATGCCGATGATGGTAACGAACAACGTGATCGCTCCGAATATTTTAATGGTTTCAAGGTAATCGGCCTGGGCATTGTCTATCCAGAGTGCCTGCTTGTCTTGTGGATCGAAGTTGAGGCTTCGTCCCATGAGCCTGCGCAGCGATTCGGCGAATTTTTCGTTTTTTTCTTTTGTATCCAGTCCGTTTACGGTGAAAGCAATTTGATTAAATTTTTTATTGGGATTAAAAATCAGTTGCGCAGTGGAAAACGGGATATAGCCTGCTGTGCTTCCCCATCGTTCTTTCTTGGTGTTTACACCCACCACCTTGAACATAACCTGACCTACCTTTACGTATTGCCCCAGTGCCGATTTGCCTTTGAACAGCACGTCTTCTACCTTTTTATCAATTACGATGACTTTGTTTTCTTCTTTCACGTCGAGCTCGTTAATGAAACGCCCTATCCCGATCTCCAGTTTGTATATATCGCGGTAGGCCGGCATAACGCCGTAAATATCGTAGGCGCCGTATTCCGAGCCGAAAGAAACGGTCTGGTTGGTTTGGGTGCGTGGCGTAATCAGTTCGCTTTGTTGCACTTCGTTGTCAATAACGTTCAGTTCTTTTTCGCTAAACGGCAGATTGCGGCCCGATTTCAATCCCTGATAAGGCATGGACGTGCTGCCTGACCACAGATTCACGCGATTAACCGCGCGTTCGCTGAAGTTGGATGTTACACCGTTCTTCAGTCCGTTTCCGGCGCCCAGCAGAATAATCAGGATGAAAATCCCCCACGATACGGACAACCCCGTGAGCGTGGTGCGCAGCTTGTTCTTGCTGAGTGTGATGAATATTTCTTGAAGGTGATCGAGCATATTGTTGGCGTAGCCCCTCCCCATCCCTCCCCCGAAGAGAGGGAGATTGCGGACTGTTTTTTAGGGTTTGTTATTTATCAAAATTTCTGTTTCGGATTCCCCTCTGTCGGAGGGGTTAGGGGAGGCGTGCATTACGGGTTCTGTTGTAGAGACACCCGGCCGTGTGTCTCTACGGGTTTCATATTCAATCATGCCGTCTTTCAGGTGAATGATGCGGTTTGTTGCCGCAGCAACCGATTGTTCGTGCGTTACAATGATGGTGGTGATGCCGGTTTTGTTGAGTTCCGTAAGCACATTCATCACGTCTTCGGTGGTTTTGCTGTCCAGGGCACCGGTAGGTTCGTCGGCGAGGATGATCTTCGGGTTCGATATCATGGCGCGGGCGATAGCCACGCGTTGTTTCTGCCCGCCCGAAAGTTCGTTGGGCATGTGGTGCGCCCAGTCTTTTAGCCCCATCCTGTCCAGATGTTCCATCGCGATAAGATTGCGTTTCTTGCGGCTCACGTTTTTGTAGTAGAGTGGGAGAGCCACGTTCTCCATCGCGTTTTTAAAATTGATGAGGTTGAACGATTGAAATACAAACCCGATCATTTCGTTGCGGTAATGCGCGGCTTGCTTTTCACCGAGGTTTTTGATGAGCGTGCCGTTGAGCAGGTATTCGCCTTCGTCGTATGTATCGAGGATGCCGAGGATGTTCAACAAGGTGGATTTTCCCGATCCCGATGCGCCCATTATGGAAACATATTCACCGGCTTCGATATCCATATTTATACCTTTGAGCACGTGCAGCGAAATGGCTTCGGTGTGATACGATTTGTGGAGGTTTCTGAGTGTGATCATATAATTGGTTGTTGGCGGTTAGCTATTGGCTGTTGGCTTTGCATTGATTGATTTTCAGTTGATCATGTTGATCTTTATTTATGCTTCGGTTTTCCGGCGAATAGCCAATAGCTAACCGCCAACAACCAATCCTTAGACGCACCGTTTATCGTTTTCGTTACAAAATTATCTCTTTTTTTTGTGTGATAACTAAAATTTTACATCGGTTTCCATATTGACGTGTCAAAGATATGGGAAAACATTGTACTATGCAATACATAATACTAATAAAAACAACAAAATTAACAAAAATTAATGTTTTATCCGAGAAATAAAAAGAATTTGTTTTTATAAATGATTAAATGTCAAGGGTATAATTTCGGATACTAAAGTAACAGCTAACTCCCAGTTAGCTGTTACTTAATCCTTCAAAAGTGTATCCTTCCTTCAATAACCACTCGATAGCGCGGGGAAGGGCATATTTCATGTTCTTTTCCGCTTTCAGCGAATCGTGAAACACGATGATAGAGCCGTCGCGTGTATATTTTTTTACGTTCGCGAGCACCCGTTCGGGTGTCATGTAGCGGCTATAGTCGCGCGTTACCACATCCCACATCACCACCGTGTATCCCGCTCTTTGCAGAGTATAGGTTTGGGGAATGCGCATGTGTCCGTGAGGCGGGCGCATCAGCGTAGAGGTTATGTATTCAGACGCTTTTCGAACGTTTTCGAGGAAAGACCGTGTGCGGTGTTTCCAACCCTGCCAGTGGTTAAAGGTGTGGTTTCCCACACGGTGGCCCCGGTTAAGTACCTCGGCATACACCTCGGGATGCTTGCGCACATTATCGCCTACGCAAAAAAACGTAGCTTTTATGCCGTACTTATCAAGCAGATCCAGTACCCACGGGGTAACTTCGGGAATGGGCCCGTCGTCGAAAGTCAGGTAAACCGTTTTCCGTCCCGGAATGGGTTTGCGCCAAAGAGTTTTTCCATACACTATCCTGTAGAGCAGGGGCGGTTGTTCTATGAACATGCGATATATAAAGGTGTGATCGGGCTGTCTTATCAATACACAGACCTCGTTGATACGACGGATTTCACTGACACATAAAAAATCTGTGTATATTCTGTCGAATCGGTGTTATCTGTGTCCTTTTTTTATTTTTGGGGCGGCCTTATCTGTTTTTATTGTTGTTGTTTACTATATTGTTCCAGCAATTTCGGACTGTATTGCTGCATCATTTTCAGCGTTTTTTGCATCGTAGCTTCCGATACGGATTGCAACGTGGTATCCGATTCCGATTGGTAATACCCACGGATGGAACCGTTGGTAAGTTCCTGCAGAATGGAATCTCCGATCGGACTAATGCCTTGCGTATAGTAGAATTGCGCGCGCTTAAGCAGATCGTCCACGAGCGAGCGGTATTTCTCTTTGTCGTATTCCTGATAAATATTGGCAAGCATCAGCAGAGGATCCATATTGCCTCTGGAGATATCAATCCACGTGTTAGCCGTTTGTTCCGGCGTTAACCGGTCGTACCAGGCCAGGTTTTTGTTCACTCTGTCCGACACCAGATCAATAATGGCTTGCGCTTTTTCTTTTTGCCCCAGTTGCAGGTAGGCTCTGGCGAGCAACAGGCCGTCGGTTCCGTAAGGAGCAGCCTGATTGGGCAGCACGGTAGTGCATTTATCGAGTGCGGCGAGCGCTTTGTCGTTTTGTTTTTCTTCGATCAGCGCCCCGATGAGTTGGGTGAAATACGTGCGGAACGTGTAAACCATGTTGCGGCTGGTTATATCGAGGTAAATATCGGGATTTTTATCCACGCCGCCCCATTGGAATTTGTTCATCATGTTGTCGTACGCCACCTGGGTATTCACTGCGTTATTGAGCGGTGTTCCGGGAACGATGCGATAGGTGATGCCTTCCAGTGTCTTGTTGTTATCCACGGGAGCGAACAGGTTTCTGTCCACTGTTGTGGCAAAATAGATGGGACGCTGCCAGTTATCGTCGTTGAGGTTTGTAAGCATTTCAAACAACATCAGTTCCTGACGGTAGATAACCGATTCATTACCCAAGTTCACAAACATTTTGCCGGCCGGTTTGGCGTTCATGGATGCCCAGTTTACTTTTGTGGTATCTACATCGAGATATAGAATGTTACTTGGAATAACCGGCTCGTTTTCAAGTGAGGCAAAAGGTGTTTTGGTTGCAGCTTTGTTACCCGTGCGCAGGTTTTCCATGACTTGTTTCAACGAAACGGTATCCTTAAAAACATCTCTATTGAAATACATACCGTACGAAACGGCCGGAATTTCGCGTTGTCTTAATGCGTTTTCGATATCTGCACGCGTAATAACATAGGCGTGTGAGCCGGAACTCGAAGAGTATTGAGCCCGCGACCATTTAATGGGCAGCGGTTCCGATTTGTATGCCTGACGCACCATTTGATCTACGTACCATTCCGTTTGCAGGTAGCTCATGTTGCAGGCGCGCGTATCGGTGCGAAACCCTTCCACTTCGTGGAGATACCAGAGCGGGAAGGTATCGTTATCGCCGTTGCAGAAGATAATACCGTTTTCGCCCACGCTGTTCAGGTAGTTCATTCCGGCATCGCGTGCCATGTAACGCCCTGAGCGATCGTGGTCGTTCCAGTTTTGGGTTCCCATTTGCACGGCAACCAGCAATCCGGCAACCGATGCAATTGGCGCTACGGCAGTCGTGTTCTTTATATATTTTCGCAGAAACAGGCTGATGCCGGCTACACCCATGCCAACCCATATCGAGAAGGCGTAGAACGAACCGGCGTAGGCATAATCGCGTTCGCGGGGTTCAAACGGTGTCTGGTTTAGGTAAAGCACGATGGCTATGCCGGTCATGAAAAACAACATGAATACAATCGAGAAGCTTTTGAATCCTTTTTCTTTAAGGGATAATTGATATACAATGCCGATGATACCCAAAATGAACGGCAGCATAAAGTAAATATTTCGACCTTTGTTGTCGGCAATATCCGGCGCGATATTGTCCTGCGGGCCAAGCCCTAAAACGGGCCCGTCAATAAACGGAATTCCCGTGATCCAGTTCCCTTTGGTGATGCCGCCATCGCCCTGATTATCGTTTTGCCGCCCTGAAAAGTTCCACATAAAATAGCGCCAATACATGTAATTTAACTGGTAACTGAAGAAAAACCGGATGTTTTCCCACATCGTGGGAGGGCGGTTCTGATCGGTGATGTTTCCCCATTGCTGATAACCATAAAAATGGTTCCTAAAGTTGGGATTTTCCGAATTAGAGTGCATACGCGGAAACAACATTGAGTTTGTGTATTTGTAATCAACTGCGGTGCCGGTAACTACATATCGGTCTTTCTCGGTTGGCGAATTTTTAATCACTTTTCCGTATTTTTTCTTTTCGCTTGTCTTAACGGGCGCGCCGTCTGCTGTCCGCATCACTTGCGAAGCATACGTGTGGCCATAAAGCAGCGGTGTTTCGCCGTATTGCTCGCGGTTCAGGTAGCTTGCCAGCGAGAAGACGTCTTCGGGTGAATTTTCGTCCATGGGAGGATTGGCGCTCGACCGGATGGGAATAAGCGCATAAGCCGAAAATCCGATTAAAATGACCAACATGACCGAAGAGGTAAGGTTGATGAATTTCATGTTCATCTTCTTCGAGCGGAAAACGAAATAAAGAGCTGTGCCGATCAGGATAAGCCACAACCAGATGCTTCCGCCGATAAACAAAACGCCCGACAGCGCCAGGCTCAATATAAATGCGAATTTGGCTTTCTTCCCGTCAGGATTGTCGGACATGCTTGCAAACAGCGCCCACACGATAGAACCGATCAAAAGCGCCAGATAAATGAATAATCCTGTATTGTACGGTAATCCTATGGTGTTGATGAAAAATAATTCGAACCAGCCGCCTACTTTGGTGAATCCGGGAATAATGCCGTACATAAGTACAACAATTAATCCGAAGGATAACAGCAATGCCAGCAGTCCGCCTTTCCACGTTACATTCTCATTCTTTTTATAGTAATAAACCAACACGATGGCCGGGATGCACAATAAGTTAAGCAGGTGCACGCCTATGGAAAGCCCCATGACGTAGGCGATGAGCACGATCCACTTGTCGGAATGCGGTTTATCGGCATTGTCTTCCCACTTCAGGATGAGCCAAAACACCAATGCGGTAAGCATGGATGAAAAGGCGTACACTTCGGCTTCCACAGCCGAAAACCAAAACGTGTCGGAGAACGTGTAAACCAGTGCGCCGGCTATGCCGCTGCCTATTACGGCGATCATTTGTCCGGTTGTGAGTTCGTCGTCTTTCTTATTGATAATAAGCTTTCTCGTGAGGTGGGTGATAGACCAAAAAAGGAACAATATGGTAAAAGCGCTCAGCAGAGCCGACATGGAGTTCACCATTTTGGCAACCTGCGTGGGATCGGACGTGAATTGCGTGAACAAATTGCCCAAAAGCATGAAGAAAGGAGCTCCGGGTGGGTGGCCGATTTCCAGTTTATAGGCCGAAATAATGAATTCCGGACAGTCCCAAAAACTTGTCGTTGGCTCAATCGTCAATAGATACGTCAAAGCCGCTACAGCAAACACGATCCAACCTGTTACGTTGTTGATTAATTTATATCGTTTCATTACTTAATTGATGATGTGATTAATCCTTATGGAAATACAAGAGTCTCAACCATATTGTATTTGGGCGCAAATATACGTAAAACTATCTATAATTGAGGTGGGTTTCACTTTACAAAAACATTAAAAAAGGTGAAATAAATGAACAAAAAAACAATGCCGTTTACCGGCAATATTCTGATTAGTAATATCATAATGCACGGATGAGTAAGTTTTTGTCTGCAGGGGTGATATCGGGCTGATTTTTATCCGGTTTTGAGGTATTTTCTAAAGGAAATGTTTAAAGCGCTAAATGTAAAGATTCATCAAAAGAAAAATCGGTTTTGTTGCAATTTCAAACTTCCGGTTTCGATTAAATTTCGGTTTGTAAATTCTTTAAATCCCGTTAAAAAATTTTTAGAATCTCAAAAAACCGCAAAATATGCTGTAAAACATGTTTTTTGTTCAATTAACTGTTTATCAAATTGTTGAATGCCGTTTTTTGTGTTTTTTCTTTTTTGTTTCATTTTTACAACAAAAAATTAAAGCCTGTTTTTTTGGCGAAAAAAAAAGAAAAACTTTACTTTGGAAACGATTAAGGAAAAAAATCAGTAATAAGTCATTTTCGATTAATGCAAAAAACGTTAGTAATTCTAAAGCCATCTGCTGTTCAGAGGGGATTAATAGGAGAAGTAATTACCCGGTTCGAAAAAAAAGGCCTCCAACTCGTTGGAATGAAAATGGTATCTCTCACAGATGAAATATTAGAAGAACATTATTCTCACCTCAAAGAAAAACCTTTTTTCAAACGCATTAAAGATACCATGCAGGCGAGTCCTGTTGTGGTGCTTGCGTTGAAAGGTGTTGATGCGGTTGAAGTTGTTAGAAAAATGACAGGAGTTACCAACAGCCGCGATGCGCTGGCCGGAACCATAAGAGGCGATTACAGCATGAGTGTTCAGGAAAATATTGTTCATGCATCGGACTCTCCGGAAACGGCACAAATTGAACTAAACCGATTTTTTTCTGAAATCGAAATATTTAATTACCCGCAATTAATGCTCCCCAACGTTTACGCGAACGACGAGTATTAATGGTAAAAACCAATCAAAATAAGACTAAAAATTATTGAGACTGTAAGTTATGGAGAGATTAAATGTATTTTCAACATTGAGGATAATATTGCAGTTAGCA
>JAQVEB010000111.1 GCA_028698105.1 Petrimonas sp.
TCAACAGTTGGCTATAGTGATGATGGCCAACAAACCCGATATAAAAAACTATCCGGCCGGTTGGCAAAAACAGCAATACAAAGAAGCTTCCATTGCCTGGGAGACAAACCCGTTATACGGTTGGTGCAACAAAAATAAAAAGGCTGACGGAACGAATTACGATATTTACACCGACGGGTTGAAAATTTATTCAACCATAGATACCCGCATGCAAAAACATGCCGAAGAGGCAGTTAAAGAACACCTCACCGATTATCAGAAGCTATTCGACAGGGAAAAAGCAGGCCGTAAATACGCGCCTTTTTCCAGCGATGTGGCCGACAAGGTGGAAGACCTGATGACTGCTGCCATGAAGCAAACGGATCGCTACCGCGAACTGAAAAAATCGAATTTCAGCGAACAAGATATCCTCAAAAACTTCAAGAACGATAAAGTTGAAATGAAAGTTTTCTCGTGGAAACAAGGTGAGATTGACACGCTGATGACGCCGTGGGATTCCATCCGCTACCACAAATCGTTCCTGCGGGCCGGATTTATGGCCATGAACCCGTACACCGGGCACGTGAAAGCCTATGTGGGCGGCCCCGACTTCAAATTTTTCAAGTACGATATGGTGAGCACCGGCAAACGGCAAATCGGTTCAACAATAAAACCGTTCCTCTACACCGTGGCCATGGATGAAGGCATGACGCCCTGCGACGGCATGGTTCACGTTCCGCAGACACTTATCGCCGAATCGGGCGACTCGTGGACGCCAAAAAATCCCGGAGCCAGCAACGTAGGCGCTTTTGTTACCATTAAATGGGGGTTACAAAACTCCAGCAACTGGGTAACCGCTTATCTGATGAAAATGTTTTCGCCGTATGCCTTTGCCCGTATCCTGAAATCGTTCGGGTTAAAGAGTCCGATAGATCCTGTGGTATCCCTCGCACTCGGTATTTGCGACGCTTCCGTCTCGGAAATGGTGAGCGGTTACAGCGCGTTCGCCAATCAGGGCATACGCGTTGATCCTGTTTTAGTTACACGTATCGAAGATTCTTATGGCAACGTGGTTGCCACATTTGTGCCCCAAATGCACGAAGTTTTCGGCGAAAGCACATCGTATAAGATGTTGGACATGTTGAAGGCTGTGGTTGATGGTGGTACGGGAAGCCGGTTGCGCAGGGTTTACAACCTGAAAGGCGAAATGGGTGGTAAAACGGGTACTACGCAAAACAACTCCGACGGTTGGTTTATGTCGTTCACGCCTTCCATCGTGTGCGGCGCCTGGGTTGGCGGCGAAGATCGTTCCATCCATTTCGACCGGTTGGCATTGGGACAAGGCGCCAGTATGGCGTTGCCGATCGAAGGGATTTTCTACCAAAAAATCTATGCCGATCCCGAGTTGAAAATGAGCGACGACGGCGTTTTCCAAATACCGGAAGAGTATAAAGATCCGTGTGCGGGTAAAAAAACATATTCCCCCGGATACTACATGGATAACCAGCCCGTGGTCGAAAGCGAGGGAATTGACGATGTTTTCCAGTAAATAAAGTTTGAAAAATAAGGAAAGTTCAAAAAACAATGCATCAATGTTCTCAATTGCCATGTCATTTACAGGCTGTGTAAAAAGTAAAACGAACTATCAAATTGTCATTCTGAATGGAGCTTTAGCGAAATGAAGAATCTAATCAGCTTAACAATATAGATGTTTCACTTCGTTCAACATGACAAAATGAAACCGACATAGTATTTTTTACACAGCCTGTAAATGACGTGGCGATTGAAGTAACCATAAGAGAGATGTTTAACGTTGAGTACTTATTTTTTAAATTTTACTAAACATATTTTTATTGTTTACCTTCTTTAAAGAACAGCTCCTCCTTAAGTTTTTCGATGCGCTGAAGCGCTGCGCGGTAGAATACTTCCGAAGTAGGCATTTTTTTCAATTCATCGTTATCAACCGGCGTCGCATCAATTTTCATATCCGCGGGAGCGGTTTTCAGGAAACGTTCGTAATACGCCAAGGCGTTTTTATAGTCTTTCATGCTGTCGTACGCTTGTGCAATGTTGTAAAGAATCGGCGGATCTGGTTGGCGTTTATAAGCCGATCGGTAATAATCAATGGATTTGGCGTAACTCTCGGAACGCAGGTAAGCATCGGCAAGCGATAACTCAAAATCATAAAGCATGCTGTTCAGCTTGTTTATTTTTTCAACGCCTTGCTGCAATACCTCAATTCCTTTTTTACGGTCGAAAGTACGCGCAAGCGATGTCCCGTAATAATAAAGCAGGTTAATGTCGTTGTCATTTTGTTCATAAGCTCTCTCAAGCCATTTCGTGGCATAATAATAAAGTTTGGTGGCAAAATAGGTCATACCCAGAAAATAACACGTTGTGTAGGTGCTGTCGCCAAGCGCTGTGTTCAGTTCAAACTGTTTGGTAGCCGCTTTGTAATTACCCACTGAATAATTTGCCATACCATTCAATTGCCCAATTGTTTTCTGTTGAGGATCAATGTTTTTCAGGTAATTTTCCGTCATCACGATAACGGTATCGTAGCCATCTTCTTTCATCGCGTAATAATATTCACAAATACGGCTCAACGCTAAATAATCTTTCGGATTCTTTTCTAACGCTTTTGTGTAATGATAATTAGCCATTACATCATCGTTCAGGTTATGGTAAGCATCGCCTGTCATGCGCAGCAAAATGGGAATGGAATCTTTCTTGAAAACCTCTGTTGATGAAGACAGGGTTCCAGCCCAATCGCTCGCACGATAGTGTGCCATGGCTTTTTTGGTGAGCACGAAAAGGTTATCGGGCGAAAGTTCGTTAGCCAACTTCCAATATTTCAGCGAAGCGTCGGCATCGCCCGACTGTGCCGTAATTTCCGCCAGTGAGATCACAACATCCACATCCGAAGGATTTGTTGCGAACAGTTTTTCGTAAACGGCTACGGCGGACGGGTAATCATAGAGTTTTTCGTAACTTACGGCTTTCAGCAGCATATTTTCCCGGTTTTCGGGGAGGCTTTGCAGGAGTTCGATCGCTTCGCGGTAGCGATATTCCTGCATCAATTTTTTAACATCGGTTTTCTGCGAAAACACTAAAAAACCGTGTAACAGAAAAGCGGTAAGAAAAAATAGATTGTATTTCATCGGCGTTGTTTTTAAAGAAAAAAATCGAAGGAGGGGAAATGAGAGTATGATATAAAACCTCCTTCGATTCGGGTCATCATGATTAACAAGAGATTGATTATTCGATTTTTTTTACTTTGTTCTTAATATCGGGAACCCCATAACCTACAACAACCACATCAGCCGATGGTCCGACCTGTCCGCCTTTAGTGTTCTCATTCTGCAGACGGAAAAGAAAAGAAATAGCATGCTCACCGGAAAAAGTTTCTCCCGTGCGCGACAATGCCACATCATTCGGCATGGCTTCAATTACACGGATAACTTCGTTGTCTAACGACGGATCCACTCCTTTCACTATTTTCACATTCGAAATTTCACCCTTTTCATTCAGCATGTATGAGGCATTAATGAATCCTGTAATGCCGTTTTCCTGCGCAATTACCGGATATTTAATGTTTTGTGCCAGGTACTTATAAAATCCCTTATCCGGATTAGCGATGGGCTCGTCATAAACCGCAACCGGTCCTTTATTTTTTAATTTTTCCATCGCCTCGTCATTTGCTTCTTTTTGCAGGCCAAAAACAATCGGAAGAGTAAATCGCACATTCACGGGTTTCCCTCTTTGTGTTCCCGGCTTCCATGCGGGCATGGATTTTATTACCCGGACAGCTTCCGCGTCGAGCAACGGATCAACGCCGCGAACGATATTCACCTCGTTGATGCTGCCGTCTTTCGTGACTACGAAATTGGCGATCACGCGGCCTTGCACTTTGTTTTTCGCTGCTTCAACAGGATATCTGATGCTGTCGGAGAGAAATTTCATCATGGCACTTGTGCCGCCGGGAAATTCGGGTTGATTTTCTACAACAACAAAAATTTCACTGGAAACATCTTGTTCAGATACTTTTTCCTGTATAATTTTAGCACCTGCTACATCCGCATTTCCGTTGCCGGTTGTTTCATCAAGCCGGAAATTGATGGGCAATGTGTATCGCACTCTCACTAATTTGCCGTTTTGCTCCCCGGGAATCCATTTGGGCATGGTGTTTATGATGCGGATGGCTTCTTTGTCGAGCGACGGATCAACACCCCGCACGATTTTGGGCGACGTAACGCTCCCGTCTTTTTCAATTACGAAATTCACGATCACACGACCCTGAATTCCGTTTTCTTTCGCAATTTCGGGGTATTTCATTTCCGATTTAACAAAATCGAGCATGGAATTTACGCCATTCACAAAACGGGGTTGCTTTTCGACCACCGTAAAAATTTCGTCGCTGCTGTTCGCTTTCTTTTGCGGTTGCGTTTTTTGCGCATAAACGCTGTTTGCGGCTACCAGCATAAACACCAGCGGGAATGCTATGAGATATTTCGCCAGTTTTCCGGCAGGCGATTTATTTGTATTCATCATCGTTATTCGTTGTTTTAATTGTGATACATTAAAGTTGTTTACTATTTGAACTGCAGTTTCGTGATAAGTCAATCATAAAAGATGATACTGATATTCGCGGCTGTTCACGCCCTCCCGAAGCACGCCGTTATCGGCAAGAAACTCCAGATTGATCGCAATCTCTTTTTTCATCAGCCACACAAACGGGTTCCACCAGAAAAACACGCACAGCAACTCCGAGAGCACAACGTCAATTGAGTGCCACTGACGGGCGTGGATTTGTTCGTGCAGGAGAATTTGATCCAGCTCGGCCTCGCTGTGCGATTGTGCGTGCACAAAGATCCACCGGAAAAACGAGAAAGGCGTTATTTCGTCATGAAGATCAAACACGCGTGATCCGCCTATATTCATCGGAACGCTCTTGCGCCTGATGCGCAAAATGCTCGCCAATTGCCAAAGAAACCGGATGGCAAAGAAAAACACGCCCGTCGCCATGGCGTACAGAAGCATCTGCGGCCAATCAACCTGTAAAGCGCGTTCTTGGTTAACGGGTTCGTTTGCATAAACAAGTGTTGCAGAAGGTTCTCCCACCGTTACTTCGCCCGTAAGCTCCGCTGGCTTTTCAAAGGAAACGATGTTTCCCCACGCCGATACCGCAACGAACGGATAAGCAAATGAAAATACGATCGCCGCCAGAAAAAAATACCGTCTGAAGACAAAAAAAGTATCCTTCTTTAAAAGCGCAATGTAAAGCAGATAAAAAATTATCAGCGCAATGTTAACTTTTATACCGTATGCAATAACCGTTTCCATTTCTTTGACAAGCATCCGCCGGTTTGGAACCGGCTGATGCTTTGTGATTTATTGTTGCAACCTGAAAACCAACGGAAGCGTATAACGCACCCTTACAGGTTGTCCTTTTTGTTTACCGGGGCTCCATTTAGGCATGGACTCAGCCACGCGTAACGCTTCGGCATCCAACAAAGGATCAACGCTGCGAACTATTTTCACATCATTGATGGTGCCGTCTTTTTCCACGATAAAATTAACGATAGGACGTCCTTGAATGCCATTCTCCTGCGCTTCGCGCGGATAGTTAACATTTTCGTTTATAAATTTCATCAAAGCCTGTGTGCCGCCGGGAAATTCGGGTTGCTTTTCCACAACAACAAAAACCTCATTTGTATTTTTCATTTCTTCTCTGCTTTTAGAATATGCAGGAGGAGGTGGTGGTGGCGGTGGAGCGCTTCCCAATGATTTTTTTTCAGCAGAAGTTGGCGGTGGTGGTGGAGGCGGCGGAGCCGATGTCGTTTTTTTATCGCCCATTAAACGAAACACTACCGGCAACGTGAAGCGCACCCGCACATTTTGTCCGCGCTGGGTTCCGGGCTTCCAGTTGGGCATAGCTTTGAGCACACGCAGCGCTTCTTTGTCCAATGACGGATCTATTCCGCGAACTACATTAAAATCGGACAAACGGCCGTCTTTCTCTACCACAAAATTGGTAATGACACGTCCTTCAATTCCTTTTTCCTGTGCTTCTACCGGATATTTAACACTATCTTTCAGAAATTTCATCATGGCAGGCGTACCGCCCGGAAATTCCGGTTGGTTCTCAACCACTACAAAAACTTCGCTTTTATCCATCAACGTGATATCGGTTGCATCCACGATGGAATCGGTTTGAGGTGCGGTAACTTCTGCGGTTTCGTCCGGGGGTGTTTTCTTCTCTTTGTTGGCACAACTGTTTATCGTTACCAACAACAATGCAAGCGGCAGTATCATCAGATATTTCGCCATCATTGCGGTAGGCGATTTACTTTTATTCATCATCATAATACGTTGTTTTAATTGTGATACATTAAAGTTATTTACTATCTGAACTGCAGTTTCATGATAAGTCAATCGTAAGAGGTGGTACTGATAGGCTTTGGTATTGACGCCTTCGCGCAATACACCGTTATCGGCCAGGTATTCCAGGTTGATGGCCATCTCTTTTTTCATCAGCCACACAAACGGATTCCACCAGAAAAAGATACAGAGCAATTCCGCAAGAACAATATCCACGGAGTGCCGTTGATGAGCATGTGTTTGTTCGTGCAACAGGATTTGCGTCAATTCCTCGCGCGAATGCGATTCGGCATGCACGAAAATCCAGTTGAAGAACGAAAAGGGCGTGATATCGTCTGGCAAATGATAAACAGACAACCCTGAAATCATTTTCTTTTCGCTTCGCGAACGGATTCTGAGAATAGAAAATATCTGCCACAGAAACCGTATTAAAAAGAAAGCCGTTCCCGCTGCGGCAAGCCAATAAAGCGCCTGTCGCAATGAGATAAATGGCGTGCCGGCGCTTTCGTTTTCGCCTAACACAACCATATTGGGCTCTCCTACTTCTACTGTTTCCTGTGTTTGTACAAACGCGGCTTGAAAATCGTATAAATTACCAAGCGCTTCCACGCTGACCAGCGGATATAAAACCGAAAACGCCATGGCCGAGAGGAAAAAATAGCGCCGCATTTTTATGAACGTATCTTTCCTGAACATAACCACGTACAGCAAGTAAAATACGATGAGGCCTACGTTTACTTTCAACAGGTATGTGAGCAATGCTTCCATTTAAGGGGAAATTGAAAATTGAACGTTTTGACGGACAATAATTTAAAGCGAAGCTTTATTTCTGATTTTTTTCGATCAGGCGAATGATCTCTGCCAATTCGTCTTTCGTGATTTTCTGTTCTTTCGCGAAGAAAGAAACCAACTTTTTGTAGGAATTATCGAAGTAGCTCTGCACCACTCCCGACAAAAAATGGCGTTTGTAAGCCGCCTCGGTAACCTTCGGTTTAAAAACTTTTACGTTACCGAACCTTCTTTTGGTGAGGTATTCTTTGTTCTCGAGGTTTCTGAAAATGGAGGCAACCGTGGTATAAGGCGGTTTTGGCTCTTCCATTTGATCAACCACGTCTTTGATGGCGCATTCGCCTAATTGCCACACATAAAGCATCACTGATTCTTCCTGGGGTGTTAATCGTTCCATAGCGTTGATATTTTGTTTTTATATTATTTCGATACTGCAAATTTACGACATTTTCGTAAACTGAAAACTTTTTCGTATTTATTTTGCGTTAAAAAAACAAAAATCCCGAAAACCGTTTCCGGTTCCCGGGATTTCTATCTGTTATGTAAAGTTTAAAAAAAACTATTTTGGATTCACCCTGAAGCGGTCGTCGCCGCTTTTCAGAAAAGCCACAACCTGACGCGCTGCGGCTAATCCGGCGTTCACATTCGCTTCGGAAGTTTGTGCTCCCGCTTTCTTAGGCGTGGTGAAATAGCGATCGGGGAATTTGGCGACGAATTCATCGTGCCTGTCGGCCTTAATATCGGTAATGTACTTAAATTTGGGGCGTTCTTCCATGATGCGCATCATATCGTCTTCATTGATAACTTCTTTACGTGCCGAATTTATCACGATAGCCGGATTGGGCATCCGCGACAACAAGTTGTAATTAACGCATTTCTCCGTTTCTTCCAACAGCGGCATGTGGAGTGAAATGATATCGCTGTTTTCAAACAACTCTTCAGCGCTGTAAACCGAGATAACGCCGTACTCGCCTTCCTTGCGTAGATCGTCGTGCGTGAGAATGGGCGAATAGGCGTAAATGGGCATACCAAAGCCGCGCGCGATACGCGCAACCATTTTTGCTACATTTCCGAAAGCATACAAACCGAGACGGTTGTTTTTCAATTCGTTGCCCGTAGTGCCGTCGAAATGGTTCCGTTGCACATACAACAGCATCCCGAAGACGAGTTCGGCTACCGCATTGGCGTTTTGTCCGGGCGTGTTCATCACGCAAATGTCTTTTTGAGTTGCGGCATCCAGGTCCACATTATCGTAACCCGCGCCTGCACGCACGA
Organism: Petrimonas sp.; assembly: GCA_028698105.1. Taxonomy (GTDB): domain Bacteria; phylum Bacteroidota; class Bacteroidia; order Bacteroidales; family Dysgonomonadaceae; genus JAQVEB01. Next base: position 8,425 of record JAQVEB010000111.1, read on the forward strand.
TAACTTTCAGTTTCGGTGCGGCATCCATCACTTCTTTATCTATAATGTCGCTGCGGATAATAATGGCATCGGCATCCTTAACGGCATCCGTCAATTGCGATTTATCGGTATATTTCTCCAACTTGCCAAACGTATGTCCGGCATTCTCAATAATATTTTCTATTTCCTGCACCGCCTGCGGAGCAAACGGTTTTTCTGTAACAATAAGAACTTTCATCCCAACTCTGTTTTATTTTGATTTTTCGAATTCCTGCATGCAATCAATCAGCGCCTGTACGCCTTCTTTCGGCATCGCATTGTAAATAGAAGCGCGGAAACCACCAATGGAGCGGTGTCCTTTGATCCCCGACATGCCTCTCTCCGATGCAAATTTCTGAAATTCGGCTTCCAAATCTTTGTATTCTTCTTTCATCACAAAACAAACGTTCATGATGGAGCGGTCTTCTTCTTTTGCCGTTCCGGTGAATATCCTGCTGCTGTCAATTGCATCGTAGAGAATGCCGGCTTTTTCGATGTTCATCTTCTCCATCACTTCCAAACCGCCGAGCGATTTTAACCAGCGCAAGGTTTCCATCGCGGCATAGATGGGTACAACAGGCGGTGTGTTGAACATCGAACCGTTTTCGATATGTGTTTTGTAGTTCAACATGGTAGGTATCGTGCGCGTAACTTTGCCCAAAACATCTTCTTTCACGATAACGAACGTTACGCCGGCCGGAGCCAGGTTTTTCTGCGCGCCGCCATAGATTAACGCGTATTTCGATACGTCCAGGGGACGCGAAAATATATCGGACGACATATCGGCCACCAGCGGTACCGGGCTGTCAATATCCTTACGGATCTCGGTTCCGTAAATGGTGTTGTTTGTGGTGATATGGAAGTAATCGGCATCCGCCGGGATGACATAATCTTTCGGAATGTAATTGAATATGGTGTCTTTCGACGAGGCAACTTCAACAGCATCGCCAAACAGCTTGGCTTCTTTCAATGCTTTGCCGGCCCACGTACCGGTGTTGAGGTAAGCC
>JAQVEB010000112.1 GCA_028698105.1 Petrimonas sp.
CGAGCGCGGCGGGTCGGTAAAAGTGCGTGCTACCATTTCAAAATTAGACAACAAAACCCTCGTCATCAAAGATATTCCCTTCGGGAAAACCACGTCGAGCGTGGTGGATTCCATCCTGAAAGCCAACGATAAGGGGAAAATAAAAATCAAAAAGGTTGACGATATTACGGCGCAAAACGTTGAAATACAGGTTCAACTGGCTCCCGGCGTGTCGTCCGACAAAACCATTGACGCGCTGTACGCTTTCACCGATTGTGAAATCAGCATATCGCCGAACTGTTGCATTATTGACGAAGATAAGCCTCACTTTCTCACGGCCAGCGACTTGCTACGGGCATCAACAGACGGAACGAGAGAGCTTCTTCGCAAGGAGTTGGAAATAGAAAAAAGCGAAAAGCAGGAAAGCCTGCTGTTTGCCTCGCTCGAAAAAATATTCATCGAAGAACGCATTTACAAAGACAAAGAATTTGAGAACGCGAAAAACATGGATATCGCGGTGAAACACATTGATAAACGGTTGGAACCGTTCAAACCGCAGTTTATCCGCGAGATCACACATGAGGACATCCTGAAACTCATGGAGATAAAAATGGCGCGCATCCTCAAATTCAACTCCGACAAATCGGAAGAGCTGATCGCGAAACTGAAAGAAGATATCGAAGAAATTGACCACAACCTGGATAATCTGACCGATTATACCATTTCGTGGTACATCATGCTCAAAGAGAAATACGGCAAAAATTTCCCGCGGAAAACCGAAATTCGCAGTTTCGAGAATATCGAAGCCGTGAAAGTGGCTGTAGCTAACGAAAAGCTGTACATCAACCGCGAGGAAGGATTCATCGGAACTGGCATGAAGAAAGACGAATTTATCTGCAATTGCTCCGATATTGACGATATTATCGTGTTCTTCAAAGACGGGAAGTATAAGGTGGTGAAAGTGAGCGAAAAAATGTTCGTAGGAAAAGGTATCCTGTATGCCAACGTCTTCAAAAAGAACGATAAACGAACCATTTACAACGTGGTTTACCGTGACGGCCGCTCATCGCCGCACTACATAAAACGTTTTCCGGTAACCGGCGTTACGCGCGACAAGGAATATGATCTCACTAAAGGCAAGGCAAACTCGCGGATCGCTTATTTCAGCGCCAACCCGAACGGCGAAGCCGAAACCATCAGGATTTACCTGAAACCCAAACCGCGCATGCGCCTGCTTCAATTTGAAAAGGATTTCAGCGAGGTTGATATCAAAGGGCGAAACGCCATGGGGAATATTCTCACTAAGGCCGAGATTCATCGCATACAGTTGAAACAGAAAGGAGTGTCCACGCTTGGAGGACGAAAAGTTTGGTTCGATCCCGACGTGCTTCGCCTGAATTACGACGGCGGAGGAACATATCTGGGCGAATTCCAGGGCGACGACAAGATCCTCGTGGTTAATCGTAACGGCGATTACCATATTTGTAATTTCGATTTGAGCAACCACTTTCCGACCAACTGGGTGAAAATAGAAAAATACGACGAAAACAAGGTTTGGACGGCTGCCTTATTCGATGCTGATCAGAAATTCGCGTACCTGAAACGTTTCACGTTCGATCCCTCGGAAAAAATGGTGAACTTCATGGGCGATAATCCCGAATCGAAATTATATTTGCTCACCGATACCGTATTTCCGAGAATATTGGCTACCTTTGGCGGGCACGATGATTTCAGGGAAGCGTTGGAGATTGACGCGGAAGAATACATCGGGGTGAAGAGTTACAAGGCAAAAGGTAAACGCATATCGAATTACGAAGTGAAAACCGTTGAAGAACTGGAACCGCTGCGTTTCCCCGAACCCCCGAAAGAAGAGGAGAAAACAATGAATGTGGAGATTGAAGACGATCCGGACGACGATAACATCTCGAATGCCGATCTGCTGGACGAGATTACCGGACAAATGAAATTGTTCGACAACGAAGATGAATAGCTAAAACGCGAAGCGTGATGATAAGAAAACTATGCGCGGTATGGATGGGAATGTGGCTGGTTTCTGCCGCCCTTTTTTCGCAGAAAAACGCCGATTCCGTGATGGTGGTGAAGCCAGTGAATCAGGCTACGCTCTTTGGCGTGGGAAAAGCGTTTATCACCGACACGTATCTTTCGCCGCTTCAGTACGATGGCGCCACTTTTTCGCTTTTGCACGACCGGTTGAACGCTACCCGTTTTTTCGACGAAAAAATGTTGTTGCAACACCAATTCCAGTTGCAGGTGGCACTCACCAAAAATCCCACGCAAACCGCCTCGTCCTATTACGGAAACATATATTATAACATCGCGGGTTTCTATCCGTTGCTTGAAACCTCGAAATTCCGGTTGCTGGGAGGCGCGGGATGGAATGCCGAATTAGGCGGAATTTACAATGTGCGCAACTCCAACAACCCCGGATCGTTGAAAGTTTCAACCAATTTCAACCTATCGGCAATGGCGTTATACAACTGGCGCATATTCACGTTCCGGTGGCAGGTGAGCACTCCGTTTGCCGGCATGTTTTTCTCGCCCGAATACGGGCATTCGTATTACGAGATATTCACGTTGGGCAACAATAAAGGAACCGTTCATTTCGGATCGTTTCACGATCAGCTTGCCCTGCGAAATTATTTTACCGTTGATTTTCCGGCAGGAAAATTTACCATACGCACCGGTTACCTCGGAAATTATTACCGTACCGAGGTTAACGATTTGATAACCAAAATATCGTCTCATCAATTTATGATCGGGTTGGCGGCCGAAACCCTAAATCTGGGAGGCCGTGAAGTAAAAGATAACCGGTGGATAAAAAGCGTTTACTATTAATGATACTAACCACAAAACAGCACTGTTATGAAATACAATTTTGACCAAATTATTGATAGAAAAAATACCGACTGTTATAAAATTGATTCCCTGAAACAGCGCTTCGGTCGCGAAGATCTTATCTCTTTATGGGTTGCCGACATGGATTTTCTTTCCCCGTCCTGCATTACCGAGGCGTTAAATAAACGAATCGGGCACGGCGTTTTCGGTTATACGTTCGCCTCCGACGGATATTACAATTCCATTATCAATTGGTTGCAAACACGGCACGACTGGACGATACGAAAAGAATGGTTAACGTTTGTGCCGGGCGTTGTTAAAGGCTTTGCCTTTGCTATTGACGAGTTTACGGAAAAAGGAGATAAAATAATCATTCAACCGCCGGTTTATCATCCGTTTCGTATTGTCTCGGAAGAATTGGGGCGTGAGGTGGTTAATAATCCGCTGTTGCTTGAAAACGGAAGATACTACATTGATTTTGACGGCTTAGAGAATATCATTGCAGAGAACGATTGCAAAATGTTGATTTTCTGTAATCCACACAATCCCGGCGGACGAATGTGGACGAAAGACGAAATGGCGAAGCTGGCTGAAATATGCTACGACAACAACATTTTGGTCGTTTCCGATGAAATTCATTCCGATCTGGCCCTGCCCGGAAACAAACATATTCCGTTCGGAACGGTCTCTGAAAAAGCCGCGCACAACAACGTCACCCTTATGGCTCCGAGCAAAACGTTCAATATTGCAGGTATTGTGAGTTCGTTTGCCGTTATCGAAAATCCGCAGATCAGGAAAAGATACTTTGAGTATCTGGAACCGAGGGAGTTAAATCAAGGCACGGTTTTTGCATATACTGCTACCGAAGCAGCCTATACCGGAGGGGAAGAATGGCTTGATGAAGCGCTGGCTTATATTCAGCAAAACGCCGACTTCGTGAACGATTTTCTGAATAAAAACATCCCGCAGATAAAGGCGATGAAGCCCGATGCTTCTTTTCTTATCTGGCTGGATTGCAGCGAGCTTAATTTATCTCAGGATGAGCTTGTTAAGTTGTTTACGGATAAAGCCAATCTGGCACTCAACGATGGCACGATGTTTGGCGGGGAAGGCGAGGGATTCATGCGGCTGAATATTGGAACGCCGCGTCCGGTTATCGAAAAAGCTCTTAATAATTTGAAAAAAGCGGTGGACGCAGAAAACATCTTACCGTAATTTTTGTTTGAATGAAATAAAGTTAAAAAACATACACCTAAAAAAGAAATTAAATGAAGATTGATACAAACAAATATGTGACGTTGGTTTACGACTTGAACGTTGGCGAAGGCCAAGACGTGGAATTGATGGAACAGGCAACTGCCGAAAAACCGTTGGAATTTATTTTCGGCACCAACTCAATGTTGCAGGCATTTGAAAAAAATATCGAAGGTTTGCAGAACGGCGAAAAATTCAGTTTCACGCTTACACCCGACGACGCCTACGGCGAATATGACGAATCGAAAGTTTTGGAATTACCCAAAAACATTTTCGAGGTCAACGGTAAAATAGATAAAGATGTATTGTTCGAAGGCAATACCGTGCCGATGATGGATTCCGCAGGGAACCGTTTGATGGGCTCTGTTGTAACGGTTGGCGACGACGCGGTAACGATGGATTTTAACCATCCGTTAGCCGGCGAAACCATGCACTTCAGCGGCTCTGTTTTAAACGTTCGCGAAGCTACTCCCGAAGAAATTGCCGCGTTATTCACCTCCGCCGGATGCGATTGCGGCTCCGGTAGTTGTGGTTGTGGCGACGATGCAGACGGCGGTTGCGGCAGTGGTGGCGGTTCAGGCTGTAGTTGCTAACAAAATGAACGCAAAATATCGTATTTTAAAGGCAAAGAGTTATCTTTGCCTTTAGTTTTTACAAAAAATGCAAGATGAATACATTCGGAAATATTTTCAGATTAACCTCGTTCGGAGAATCGCACGGCGAAGCTGTAGGCGGGATCATTGACGGTTGCCCGCCCGGCATTGAAATGGATATGGAGTTCATTCAGAACGAACTGGACAGACGTCGTCCAGGCCAGTCCCGCATCACCACACCGCGAAAAGAATCGGACACGGTAATGTTTCTCTCCGGAATATTTGAAGGAAAAACCACGGGAGCACCCATCGGGTTTATGATCCGAAATGAGAACCAGCATTCATCCGATTACGATAACCTGAAAGATATCTTTCGTCCTTCGCACGCCGATTTTACGTACACCAAAAAATACGGCCATCGCGATCACCGCGGCGGCGGACGGTCGTCGGCACGCGAAACCATCGCCCGCGTCACGGCGGGAGCCATTGCCAGGTTGTATCTGAAACAACTCGATATTGATATTAAAGCCTACACCTCGCAGGTCGGCCCCGTGGAACTCGACAGAGACTACAAAAAATACGATTTATCTACGATAGAAGATAACGATGTGCGTTGTCCCGATCAGGAGAAAGCTCAACAAATGGTGGAAGTGATCAAGGAAGTACGGTCGAAGGGCGACACCATCGGCGGCGTCATCACGTGTGTGATAAAACATACGCCCGTTGGCCTTGGCGAACCGGTTTTCGGAAAGCTGCACGCGGCGTTGGGCGGAGCTATGTTGAGCATCAATGCTGTGAAAGGTTTTGAATACGGCATGGGATTCGACGTTAATCACAGAGGATCAGAAGTAAACGATTCCTTTTTCAACGATAACGGCAGCATCAGCACCCGCACCAATAATTCCGGCGGCATTCAGGCAGGTATTTCCAACGGACAGGATATTTATTTTCGCGTAGCGTTTAAACCGGTATCTACCATCTTAATGGAGCAAAACACAGTGGATATTCACGGCAACGATACCGTTATAAAAGCCCGCGGAAGACACGATGCCTGTGTGCTTCCCCGCGCCGTTCCCATTGTGGAAGCCATGGCGGCAATGGTTATTATGGATTATGTTTTGCTTTCCAAAACTGTATAAAAAGTTATCAACAGTTTTCGTCTTTTTTAACTTTCGGTTTTTAATCAAGTCTTAATTTTACAAGAAATTAAGCAGAAGTTTCACTTATAAAAACAGAAAGCTATGAAAAAGTTGATATTAACATTGGCAATCGTCGTTACCTCGGTAACGATGTTCGCGCAGGACTACTACGGCTTTGCCCGCGATATAAACGGATACTCACGTCGTTACAACACCAATCAGGTGGCCGTATTGTATCAAAACCACTACGGAATTCCTCAGACCATGTTAATGGAGCTTTACAACGGTTACGGCCGAAACTGGGGAAACGTAACATTGGGATTGGAATTAAGCTATCTTTTCGGAGTTCCCGTGTGGGACATCTTGGATACTTATCGCGGATATCCGAACGGACAAGGTTGGGGCGTGATGGCCAAACGTTACGGCATTAGGCCCGGCTCGCGCGAGTTTCATCGGATGAAAGCGATGATGAAAAATAAAAACAAGTACTGGAGAGGTATTTATACCGATTACGGACGTGGCTACGATCCCGTGATCGCGAGAAGAAACCGGGTGATCTTCGACGATGCATTAATCCGCTTCCGTCAAACAGAGACATCAACAGGATGCATCGCGAGATAGATAAACAAAACCGCGAAATTTACAGGGAAAATCAAAAAATTAACCGCGAGATTAAAAAAGAGCAACGCAAAATAGCCCGCGAAAACAGAAAAGCCGCCAGAGAGCGCGAAAGAGAATTGAGAAAATTAAACAGAATATTCAATTAATAACCGAAAAATTTTGAAATAGAAATGGCTGAAGAAATTCAGCCATTTTTTGTTTTAAAATCCGGCTACGATTGTTAAACTTTTTACGTTTAAATCGGTCTATTAAAAACACACAAAACCAAAAATTATGAAAAAGTTATTTTTTACATTCGCATTTGCAATTGCTTCGATATCAATTTTTGCACAAGCAGAGTTTACGAATTACGTAAATTCGATGAACGGATACACCAAAGGGTATTCCAATAACGAGATCGCCGAAATGTATCAGTATCATTACGGCGTGCCTCAAAACACCCTCACAAACCTGTTTAGCGGGTTCGGCAACAACTGGGGAAACGTTGCTTTAGGCCTTGAACTCAGCAGGGTGCTGGGTATCCCCGTACCCGATGTGTTGGGAGTTTATCGCGACGGACAATCCAACGGACAAGCTTGGGGCGTAATGGCGAAACGTTACGGAATCAAACCCGGATCACCCGCTTTTCACCGCATGAAAAGAATGATGAGAAGATCCGGTAATACATGGGGAGGCATTTTCGACGATTACGGTAAAAACAAAAAACGCGATATTGCCAAACGGGGCGGATTCGTTTTGGGCGACGATATGATTTACGGCAACAACGGTAACGGTCGTGGAAATTCCATGATGAAGGAAAAAGGGAATGGCAACGGCAACGGACAAGGCAATGCAAACCAGATGAACGGCAAAGGTAAGTCGGGAAATAATGGAAAGGCAAATTCCAACAAAGGCAAAGGACGCGACAAATAAAAGAACCTAAGGCTTTAGTTTATATATCGAAAAGAGCCGGTTTTGAAATCGTAACAACGACGGTAAAAACCGGCTCTTTCCATTTTCCCCTAAAATAAGCATAACAAACGCTTTATTTATCCGAAAAGTTTACGTACCTTTGCACCCGCAAATAAAAAAATGTCAAACAAATAAAAATTTAAAGAACTACTAAATGGCAACAAAACTGCGTTTACAAAGACGAGGACGCAAACACTACGCGTTCTACCAGATTATCGTTGCAGATAGCAGGGCTCCACGAGATGGAAAGTATATTGAAAGGATAGGTTCTTACAACCCGAACACTCATCCTGCTACAATCACTTTAGATTTCGACAGAGCTTTGTATTGGCTGCAAGTAGGTGCTCAACCCACCGATACCGTTCGTAACATTTTATCGGACGAAGGCGTATTAATGAAAAAACACCTGTTGGGTGGGGTTGCAAAAGGCGCTTTTTCGGAAGAAGAAGCCGAAAAGAAATTTGAAGCCTGGTTAAATAAAAAACAACAGGCAACCCAATCCCTTAAGAATAAAGACGAAGAGAAAAAACGGGCCGACGAAAAAGCACGTTTGAATGCCGAAAAAGAGGTGAACAAAGCTCGTTCGGAAGAATTGGCGAAGAAGAAAGCCGATGAAGCCGCAGCAAATGCTCCCGAAGATGTTTCGGAAGAACCGGCGGAAACACCCGTTGAAAAGGCTCCCGTAGCGGAAGAACCCAAAGTGGAAGAAAAACCGGCTGAGGAACCGAAAGTTGAGGAACCTAAAGCTGAAGAAACTCCGGTTGCCGAAGAACCAAAACCGGAAGAACCGGTGAAGGAAGAAAAAGCCCCCGAAACAGAAGAACCAGCCAAAGAGGAAAAAGCTGATAAAAAAGAAGCTGCCGAATAACGGTTCACTCTAATAACGAAAATAAACCCTGTTGCAATCCGCAACGGGGTTTTTTGTTAAATCTTGGTTCCATGTTTTATTTCACGATAGTTTAACCGGCGAATTTGTTCAAATAATTGTATTTTTGCTTTTTCATCAAATTAAATATTATGAAGAATATTCGAGTTTCATTGTTACTATTGGCTTCAATAAGCTATTTTACTGTGTTTTCACAAAACAAAACGAGTGAATTGGTTGACTACGTCAATCCGTATATGGGCAACATCAGCCATTTGCTGGTGCCCACGTACCCAACGGTGCATTTGCCGAACAGCATGCTGCGCGTTTATCCCGAAAGAGGCGATTACACCTCCGATTTAATTTACGGCCTTCCCGTTGTAGTAACAAGCCATCGCGGAAGCTCCGCGTTCAATTTAAGCCCCTTTCAGGGCGAGGAAAAAGACTTAAAGCCCGTTACTTCCTACAGTTACGATCAGGAACTGATAAAACCTTATGAGTATTCGGTTTATCTGGACGAGCAACAGATCGGCGTGAAATATGCCGTTTCGCACCAATCGGGAATTTATGAGCTTAACTTCGTGCGAAATAAGCCGGTGTACATTGCGCTCAATTCGCGCAACGGCGAGTTGAACTGGGACGGAAAAGCATTTTCGGGTTATCAGCAACTGGATAACAATACCCGGGTATTTGTGTATATGGAACCGGATGTATTGCCTCAAAACGCCGACAACAAAAGCGTTTCAGGAAGAAATGCCCATATTGTTTTGTCTTACCCCGAAAATACCCGGCAACTAAAACTGCGTTACGGCATTTCGTTTATTGATGCCGAGCAGGCAAAAAAGAACCTTTATCGCGAAATGTCCGATTTCAATCTTTCAACTGTGGCGGAAAAAGCAAGAAAGATATGGAACGAAACGTTGAGCAAAATAAAAGTGGATGGTGGAGCGCAGGACGATAAGGTGGTTTTCTACACCTCGCTTTACCGCACGTACGAACGCCCGGTATGTATTTCGGAAGACGGGCGCTATTTTAGCGCTTTCGATGGAAAAGTGCACAACGATAACGGCACGCCTTTTTACACC
>JAQVEB010000113.1 GCA_028698105.1 Petrimonas sp.
TTGTTGTACGAGCAACCCCATGCGTTCCTGGCTTTCGTTGCCGATGATCTCTTTCGCCGAGAGCGTTTGGTCGCCGATGGGAAGTTCCCGGATATCAATTACGCCGCCGGTTTTTTCCACCAGTTCGGAGAGGCAGTTCAGGTGTCCGCCCGCACCGTGGTCATGAATAGAAACGATGGGATTTTCATCGGATTCGGCCAGCGTGCGGATAACATTGGCCACGCGTTTCTGCATTTCGGGATTGGCGCGTTGCACGGCATTGAGTTCAATACCCGACGAATATTCGCCGGTGTTTACCGACGAAACGGCGCCGCCGCCCATCCCGATCCGGTAGTTGTCGCCTCCCAGAACCACTACTTTCTCACCGGGTTTCGGTTCGCCTTTCAATGCGTCGCGTTTGTTGGCGTATCCAACACCTCCGGCGAGCATGATCACCTTATCATACCCGAATTTTTTGTAATTTTCAGTGTGTTCGAAGGTGAGAAGCGAGCCGCAGATAAGCGGTTGGCCGAATTTGTTGCCGAAATCCGATGCACCGTTGGATGCTTTGATGAGGATTTGTTCGGGCGTTTGATAAAGCCATTTTCGGGGTGGCAACGTTTGTTCCCACGGGCGGCCTTCTTCAAGCCGCGGATAGGAAGTCATATAGATGGCGGTTCCGGCAACCGGGAGCGAACCTTTTCCGCCGGCAAGGCGGTCGCGGATTTCGCCGCCCGTTCCGGTGGATGCGCCGTTGAACGGCTCCACCGTGGTGGGGAAATTGTGCGTTTCGGCTTTGAGCGAGAGAACGCTGTCTATTTCCCGGGTTTGGAAAAAATCGGGTTTGTCGCCGCTTTTGGGAGCAAATTGCTCAATGGCCGGCCCCTGAACGAAAGCTACGTTATCTTTGTAAGCCGATATCAGGCTGTTCGGATTTACGGCCGATGTTTTTTTGATGAGTTGAAAAAGTGTGCTTTCTTTTTCTTCGCCGTCAATAACAAATTTTCCGTTGAAAATTTTGTGGCGGCAATGTTCCGAGTTCACCTGCGAAAAACCGAACACTTCGCTGTCGGTGAGTTTCCGGTTCATTTTCCGGCTCACGGAATTCAGGTAATCAATCTCATCTTCGCTCAGCGCCAGCCCTTCCGATTCGTTGTAAGCGGCTATGTCATCAACGAAAACAATTTCTTCGGGTTTTTTATTAATGGTGAAAATATGTTGGTCGAGTTTTTCGTATTTGCGTTGAAGCATCGGATCAAAAGCAGCCCCATCGGCTTTCGCAGAAGTATATTCTTCGATGCGCGAAATTCCTTCAATCCCCATATTCTGCGTGATTTCCACGGCGCAGGTGCTCCACGGGGTGATCATCTCTCTGCGGGGACCGATAAAAGACGATTCAATTTGTTGTTCCTGCAGCATTTGAGAATTGCCGAAGAGCCAGTTTAGTTTTTCGATGATTTCAGGGGTAAGACCTGTTTGAGTTTCTACGGCAATGATACTTTGCGACGGTGTTCTGAAAAAATTGATCATAAAAGTTAGGAGTTTTCAGTTATGCGTAATGAGTTGCAAAGTTAGTGAAAAGTGGTGTAAATGCAGAACGAAATTGTTTTTTTGTAGTTAATGTATTTGAATGTATCTTTGCACACTGAATAAACCGCGATCTTACGATAAACGGGGAATTATGCTCGAAATTTTTATCAAGGGTTTTATTATTGGCGCGCTGGTGTCGGCTCCCGTAGGGCCGATAGGCATGCTCACCGTTCAGCGAACGCTGAACAGGGGACGCTGGCATGGTTTTTTTACCGGGCTTGGCGTGATGACTGCCGATATGATCTATGGTTTTATTTCACTTGTAGGGATCGGCGTTTTCTCTTCGGTTTTAGATCATGAGGAGCGACTGGTTCAAACCGTTGGGAGCGTTTTTCTCGTTGTGCTCGGGTTTGTTATTTTTCGCAAGAATCCCTTAAAGGATTGGAATCCTTACGCTGAACAGGCTCAAACCCGATACATCAAAGATTATATATCGGCCTTTCTTTTGGGGATAACCAATATTGGCATCATGCTCGTTTACATTACCTTGTTTGCTCATTTCCGGTTTAATCCGATTGCCGACGGCAGCGGCGACATTGGCGTGGCCATGCTATCGCTTCTTTCGGGTGCATTTCTTTGGTGGTTTTTCATTACCGGGCTGATTTCACGCCTGCGGCGCTATTTCAACCGGCGCGGATTGATCATTTTTAATCGGCTGATCGGGTCTATTCTCATGGGAATTGGAACGTTAGGCATTGTGCTTTTCTTTTTGCACAAAATGTATTGAGTTTAACCGCGCTTAGCCAATTCCACTACTTCCAGATCGCGGATGTTCCCGTTGTCCAGCACAAACTTCAGCAGGGTACGCACCTGATGAAATCCGTATTTTCCCGCTGCTCCGGGATTCATGTGCAGGCAATCCAGTTTTTTATCGTAAATTACTTTCAGGATGTGCGAATGCCCGCAAACGAACAGTTTGGGCGGATTGGCGTATAATTGCGGTCTGATCTTCGGGTCGTAGTGGCCGGGATATCCGCCGATATGCGTCATCAGTACGTCCACATTCTCCAGGGTAAAGCGCAATGTTTCGGGGTAGGCGTATCGTGTGCTGTAATCGTCAATATTGCCGTAAACGGCTCGAAAAGGTTTGAACGCCTCAAATTTGTTGGCCAGTTCCATTGATCCGATATCTCCTGCGTGCCATATCTCGTCGCAATCGGCAAAATGAATTTCAAATTTTTCATCCCAATAGTTATGCGTGTCGGATAGGATGCCTATTTTTTTCATTAGTGAAGAAAGATTGAAAGAGATTGAAAGAGATTGAAAGAGATTGAAAGAGATTGAGAAAGACTGAGAAAGATTGAAGGGTGGCCCATCAAAATTTGCATTAATTTTTTTAATTGAGGCAAAGTTATTATTTTTATAGCAGAATTCAAAACGTGAAGTTATGGAACAAAATGAATGGGTGAAATATAAGATTGAGGTACGTGAACGGCTCCGAGCTTTTGCTTTGAAAATTTTAGATCTTTCGGAAATTTTCCCCGAAGTTACACGTGGAAAAGTTGTTAATTATCAGTTAACTAAATCCGGAACATCTGTTTATGCTAATTATAGGGCGGCGTTGCGAAGCCGTTCAAAAGCCGAATTTTTTAGTAAAATGACGATTGTTGTAGAAGAGGCTGATGAAAGCGAAATGTGGCTAGACCTCATTATAGCTTCGGGAATGATAAACACAGATTTTGTGCAATCCTTACATGCCGAAAGCGAAGAATTACTCAAAATCCTTGTTTCAATGCGCAGTAAATTATGACTTACCTCTAATCAATCTCTTTCAACCTGTTTCAATCTTTCTCAATCTGTTTCAATCTCACTCAATCCCAAATCAATATAAATCATCCCGCATGGCATATAAATATTTCAACCGCGATATCAGTTGGCTTTCGTTCAATTACCGGGTATTGTTGGAAGCTAAAGACGAGCGTCTTCCGGTATATGAGCGCATTAAATTTTTGGCTATTTATTCTTCCAATCTGGAAGAGTATTACAAGATCAGGGTTTCGGGATATCACAGTTCGTTGATCCACGATATTAAACGGGACGAATCGGTGGAAGAAGCCTTAAAAACGCTTACAGGGATCAACCGCGAGGTTACGGCGCAGGAGAAAGAATACGATCGTATTTTCAACGATATGATTTTGCCCGAGTTGAAGAAAAACAACATCATCCTGTATCAGACCGATAAGGTGGAACCGTTTCATAAACCTTTCGTGGAAAAATATTTCAATGAAGAGGTTTTTCCGTATCTGCAACCGATGATCATTCAAAAAGACGAAATTCACTCGTTTATCCAGGACGGACGCATTTATCAGGCCATCAGCCTTATCAAAAAGAAAAAATCCAAAAAGAAACTGAGTTATACGTATGCGATCATGAAAATCCCGTACACCCGGTTGCCGCGTTTTGTGGAATTGCCTTCGCTCGACGGGAAGTTTTATATCATGTTTATTGACGATATCATAAAGGCCAATATGACAAGCGTTTTTCCCGGATACGACATTGTAGATTGTTACAGCATAAAGATTTCACGCGACGCCGATTTTTCGTTAGACGAGGAGGACCGGAAAGATATTGCGGAAGAGATTCTGAAAAAAGTACGCAAACGAAAGATCGGCGCTGTTACCCGATTTCAATACGACCGGGATATGCCGGACTATTTCCTGAAATATTTATGCGAAGCATACGAAATTGAGGAGGAAGAACTTTTGCCGTCGGGCACTTATCTGAACAGGGCAGAGCTTATGGACTTGCCCAACCCCGTTGGAAAATCGCTCAAGCAGCAGTTGCCGCAACCGTTGCGCGTACCGGAACTGGAGGCGAACACATCCATTTTGAACGTGTTGCGGAAGCAGGATGTGCTGCTGCACTTTCCGTATCAATCATTCGACTACGTGCTTCGTTTCCTGATGCAGGCCGCATTCGATCCTAAAGTGCTGGAAATAAAGGTTACGCAGTATCGTGTTGCGGAAAATTCTGACGTTATCAACAGTTTGATCAGTGCTGCCAAAAATGGGAAAAAAGTGACGGCTTTTGTGGAAATGAAAGCCCGTTTCGATGAAGAAAACAACTACGTTACTTCAGAACTGATGCAGCAGGCGGGCATAAAAGTCATTTACAGCCTGCCCGGATTAAAAGTGCATGCAAAACTGGCTTACGTGCGCAAACGAAGCAAAGATCAAAACAACCCGTTGAAGGGTTATGTTTACATGAGTACCGGCAATTTTAACGAAAAAACGGCGCGCATTTATTCCGATAAAGGCCTGCTGACTTCCAACCAGGAGTTTATTGGAGACGTGGACGAGATTTTTAATGTGCTGGAAGGAAAACCGCATATCCGCGAATTTAAGCATTTGCTTGTAGCCCAGTTTAATATGGTTCCCGAAATTAACCGGATGATCGAACGGGAAATTGAGCATGTGAAAAACGGCGGAGTGGGGAGGATCATCTTAAAAATGAATAGTCTGGAAGATAGGGGAATGATTGATGCGCTGTATCGTGCCAGCGAAGCCGGCGTGAAAATTGATCTGATCATTCGCGGGATTTGCTGTCTGGTTCCCAACCAGCCCTATAGTGAGAATATCCGGATTACCCGTATCGTAGATGTGTATCTCGAACACAGCCGTGTGTGGTACTTCTATAACAACGGCGAAGAGAATGTTTACCTCACTTCGGCCGATTGGATGGAACGCAACCTGCACCGCAGAATCGAAACGGCTTTCCCTATTCTATCGGAAAAATTGAAACGCCAGGTTATTGATATTCTCAACATCCAGCTTACCGATAACCGAAGCGCCGTTTGGATTGACGAGAACCTGCAAAACGTTTTCAAACACGACGGCAACCCGCCCATACGCGCACAGCGCACTGTGTATGAGTATCTGAAGGAGGAGACCGACGAGCCGGCGCAATAAAAGCTATCACACGTGGATGTTTTGCTTGCCCAGATAATCGCTGAAGGCGGTTAAAAATTCCTCATCGGGTTCAGAGAAAAACGAGATTCCCGATGCACCTCCCTCGAAAGCGTAGTTCACTGCTTCCGCAAGTTTTTCTTTTATGTTGGGTATGAACAATCCGGCGTAAATCGGGATATTTTGTGCGGCATTTACACCTTCGGCCGTTGCTTCTTTTATCCACGAGATGTCTTCGTTGTAAAATCCGTTGTAAATCATCGGGAAGAATGCGTCCAAATCCCAATTCCCCCAATCCTGACGCACGATTGTCCTGGCAAGGAACGGCCCCGGAAAAACAGCTGCGGTTATGGGTTTTGAATAGCTGTGAACCCGTTCTTTCAGGCGTTGCACCAGATTTGTGACGGAATTGTGCCTGAAGCTGATCCACGAAGGCGTAGCCTGCGGATATTTGAGGTCTTTGGGATCAATTCCTTTCAGTGCTTTGTATTTTTCGCGGCAAACATCGCAATAGCAGTAGTCGTATTGGGGCATCTCCGAGGTTTGAACGATGCCGTATTTATCCCATAATCCTACGGGCAGAATCACGTCGGGAAAACGTACGTAGTCCAGATGAATGCCGTCAATGTAATCTTTTCGGGCTTCTTTTTCGTAATCGTCCAACAAATAGTTCACCAAATCCTCCCGGTTTGGGCAGGTAAACTTGTAATGAGGAACGTATGCCGGTTTATCGAATGACGAATCGCCGTTACGGTTCACCACATACCATTCCGGATGGTTTTTCATGATGAATTCTTCGCCCCTGTTCAACGTCCATTTCCACCGGTGCGCTTCCAAACCTGCCTCTTTGGCCAAAGAAAAATGCAACGGACTGTCGTTTTCAAATAAAACTCCTGTTATGCCGTTTTGTTTGAGCAGTTTAAAGTAGTTTTTATAATGATTAGCGTCTTTCCCTTTTTCGGTGTTGATCCAAATCCAGTTTTTTACGCGATGTAGGGGCAGTCCTGCGGTCTTTTTGCTTTCACAACCGGTCAATATTGCTCCTGAAGCCGAAACAGCCAATAACGATGATCCCATAGTTATGTTTTTTAAAAATTTTCTCCGTTCCATGATAGATTTAGTTTGATTTTAAAATCACGTATTTAATATTTTTTCGGTCATACGTATAAGTGATGAAAATATCGCCGTTTTTCAGTTGGATAATAGCCGGATAACTGAATTCACCCGTTGGGTGATTTTCCAGTACAACCACATCGTGCCAGGTTTTGCCGTCGGTGGTCTCCAGTACGAATAATTTGTTTCTTCCTCCCCACCAATCTTTTTCTTTTTGGGTTGGGTTATAAACGAGGAGTTTACTTCCATCGTTTAGGTCAACGGCATCGATGCCCGAATTGGGGTTCTGAATGCCAGTTGAGGTTATTTTGCCCCAGCTTTTCCCGTTGTCGGACGACCAGCTTTGCAGAATTTCATTGCTGTCGCTTCGCATCAACGCTTGCAGCTTGTTCCTGGTGTATCGAAGAATCGTGGGTTGGATTACTTTGAAATGGGAAATCGTGTCGATGGGGATTTTCTTCCATTTCCCGAACTTCTTATCGGAAATTTCCACGAAAGATTTCCACTTTACATTTCCGGTCGTTTCGGTGCTCGATGGATTTAAAATTTTGTTGCCGGCCTTAACCGGCTTATTTTTAATCGGTCCTAATATTCCATCCGGAAGTTTTATGGATTTACTCCATGTTTTTCCGTTATCGACCGATGTTTTGTATTCTCCCCACCACGTAGAAGGCGATTTTCCCACTTTGTAAAAAAGATATGTGGTTTTTTTGTCTCTGTAAAGCACCGGATTCCAGCACGCATACCGGATGGAATCGTTGATGATTCCGTCTGCAGCAAGAGCAGGGTAAGACCATGTTGATCCGCTCATTTCCGAAGTCCAGATACTCACATTGCTGTTCCCTTCGTGATCGCCTCCGAACCACGCACACAAAACGTTTCCGTTGTCCAACTCCACGATGGTGGAAGCATGGCATGCTTTGAACGGGGGATTCTCACAAACCAGCCCTGAATCAACCACCACGTACCGATTCTGCGCTTTTAACCCGACAAGCAGGAAAACGAACATTAACGGGGAAAATGCGATTCTTTTATTCATTTTTAATTAACGCTAAACGATAAAACCAGTGGCTCCTGCCTGAGGTTTTTCGGAAGAAAAACAGTTGTTTTTGTGCCGTTGGTTGTCCATTTTACCCGTTTGTTGTTTTGCAACAGCGTCATTTTGGTTCCTTTGGCAGGGGTGTTGCCTTCCCATTCAATGGTGGCCGGGAGTTTTTCGTTTTCGGGCATCGCATAAATGGCATAGATGGTTTTTTTGTCTTTACTGGCCGTAAACCATGTATTCCCGCTTCTGTACTTGCTTGTGGAGCGGGTGTTGTAAATTCCTTTTCCGTTCACGCGGAGCCATTCGCCCACCTTTTCCAGCCGGTCAATTACCGGTTGTTCAATTAAACCTTGCGCCGTTGGACCTACACCCAACAGCAGGCATCCGCCTTTGGCGGTGATTTCGATGAGTGTGTTGATGACTCTTTGCGCCGATTTGTACGGAGCATTGGGAACCCAACCCCAGTCGTTGCTCAAAGTGATGCAGCTTTCCCACGGAAATGGCAGTTGCTCATCGGGAATTGAACGTTCCGGAGTTTGATAGTTTTCGTATTTTCCTTTTATGGTTCTGTCCACGATTAACATTCCGGGTTGATTTTTACGAACCATTCCGGCAATGTTGTCCATGTTGATATCCTGTCGCGGAGGAGCTACCCAGCCACCGTCGAGCCACAGAATATCGATGTTTCCGTAATTCGACGTGATTTCGTTGAGCTGATTGTAGGTGAATTTTTTGAAGTTTTCCCAACGCTGCGGATGTCTTTCAATCTTGTAATTGACACTCCGGTTAGGCGTGGCGTAGTAATCCCACCAGTAATTCTGGTTGTGCCAGTCGGGTTTGGAGAAATATGCGCCGATCATGAATTTTTTTTTACGGAATGCTTCAAAAACGAATTTGGCCACATCGGCTTTCGGATTATTTTTAAAAGGGCCATTCGCAATGGAGAAATCGGTTTCTTTGGTGTCGAACATATTGAATCCGTCGTGATGCTTGGTAGTGAAAATGGCATATTTCATTCCCGCCTTTTCCATAACCGTGGCCCATTGGTCAGGATCGAAATCCGTAGGATTGAATTTGTCTTTCAGCCCCCAATACCATTTTTTGTAATCGGTGTAAGCGATGGTGCTGTCGCGGGGAATCCAGTCCACATCTTCCGAACAAATAGACCACGACTCCACAATTCCGGGCACGGAATACAATCCCCAGTGAAACAGCACGCCGAATTTAAGGTCCTGCCACCGATCGAGTTTTTGCAGCACTTTCTCGTCAGTAGGGACTACGTATTCTTCGGATTGTTCATGGACATAGCCTTGCTGGGCGTGTCCCCAAAAAACAAACAAACCGGCGATCGCCGTTAAAAGAGTTTTTGTTTTCATATGCGTAATTTTATTGTAAACAAAATTCGATCATACGGATGACATCAGGAACTTTCCTGAAATTGAGCTTTTCTTCTTTTATATAAGCTCTTAAAGCTTCTTTTTTGTCGGGGAAGTGCTTGAAAAGGTCTTTTTCATTTTTGCAATTTATCAATGCATCATTGTGATAGAATTGATATTTATTTGAATTTTCCAGATCAACTACTTCGGCAGATTGTTTTTTGTACTCATCATTTGTCCAATGTGCAGTATTTATGGTTTCCACTTTATTTTGGGTGATTTGGCCGTACGCACCTCTGTTTCCTCT
>JAQVEB010000114.1 GCA_028698105.1 Petrimonas sp.
TCGTCAGGCATTTTCTCACCTGTTTTGTAGTGCACGGCAAATTTGTCGAGGTAATCTTTTTCCACCAGCCAGTTTTCCATCATTTGCGGCGGCAGTTCCACAAAATCGCGGTAAACGTTGGTTCCGCTCAGCGATTCGTAGTTTCCGCGCGAAAGCATTCCGTGCAGGGCGTGTCCAAACTCGTGGAGGAAAGTCTCTACCTCGTCGAAAGTGAGCAATGCGGGTTTGGTTTCGGTAGGACGGGTAAAATTCATCACCAGCGATACGTGCGGACGGCTGTCTTTTCCGTCTCTCACCCACTGGCTTTTATACTCCGTCATCCAGGCGCCGGCGCGCTTGCCATCGCGGGGATGGAAGTCGGTGAAAAGCACGGCGAGGAAGTTGCCGTTTTCGTCCATCACGTCATACGCATCCACTTCGGGATGATAAACGGGGATGTCGGGATTTTTCACAAACGTTAAACCGTAAAGGTCGGTAGCCAGTCCGAAAACGCCTTTTTTCACACGTTCCAACTCGAAATACGGACGAACCAGTTCATCGTTCACGCTAAAACGTTCGTCTTTCAGTTTATCGGAATAATAACTCCAGTCCCACGGCTGAATATCTACCTGTTTTCCCTCCATTTCGGAGGCGTAAGCCTGCACATCGTTGAACTCTTTTGCGGCAACGGGGCCATAGGCTTTTGCCAGATCGTTGAGCAGGTTGTAAACGCCATTGGGATTTTTTGCCATGCGGTATTTCAGCGCATAATCGGCATAGGTTTTGTATCCGAGCAGGTTAGCGATCTGTAACCGCAGGTTAACGATCTTTTCCACGTTCTGTTGGTTATCGAACTCGCCGCCCATCACACTTTTGGTGTTGTAGGCCATGTAGAGTTTTTCGCGCAGATCGCGACGCGATGAGTACTTCATAAAACCAATGTAACTGGGCGCAGACAAATCGAACATCCAACCTTCCTTTCCTTTCGATTTGGCTTTGGCCGCAGCGGCGTCCAGCACGCTTTCGGGAAGTCCGGCAAGATCGGCTTTATCGGTAAGCAGCATCTCGTACTTATTGGTCTCTTTCAAACTGTTTTGTCCGAATTCCAACGATGCCAGGCTCAACTCCGCTGATAATTTCCTGTATTTCGCTTTGTCTTCGGGAGAAAGCGTAGCGCCGCTGTCTTCAAACCCCTGATAATATTTTTCCACCAAGCGGATCTGCTCCGGCGTGAGTCCCGATGTGTTGCGGACATCATAAACCGCTTTCACGCGGTTGAAAAGTTTTTCGTTGAGATTGATGTTGTTGCCGTGTTCCGAAAGTTTCGGGCTCAAGCGTTGCGATATTTCCATCATCTCATCGTTGCTCTCGGCACTTAACAGATTGAAAAACACGCTGCTCACTTTGTTCAACAATTCGCCGGAATACTCCATAGCCAAAATAGTGTTCGCGAAAGTAGGCGCCTGGGCGTTGTTTGCGATAGCATCAATTTGACGTTCGTGTTCCTGTATCGCCTTATCGAAAGCCGGTTCAAAATGTCCGGTTTTAATTTTATCGAACGGTGGCGTTTCGTGAGGCGTGGCGTACGGTTTAAAAAACGGATTCTCTTCCGCGTGGAGAGCTGTGATTGCTGTCATAAAACAAATTGCTAATAAGATTTTCTTCATAAACGTTTTATTTAAAGTCAAAAATGATGACAAAGATAATACTTTTTGTATTTGTTCTGCTCAAAACTTTATCCTGAAAACAAGGAATGATGTGAAAGAAACCGACAAAGCGTTAGTAAACGCAAAAAAACGAGATGTTATCGTAAAGTATGTTTAAAGCATTAACATTCACAAAGCATCACGCGTTTATATTAAAAAAAATTGTTTTTGAAGTTCACAACTTCTATTTTTATACTTATTGTTTTAATAAAAAAAAGTAATCCTTATGAAAAAATTGAATTATTTAGCGCTTTTCCTGCTTATCAGCCTCATCGGAATATCGGTTTCGTCCTGCTCGAAAGAGGAAATACAGGGCGACCTCACGAAAGCGGCTATGATGGTAAAAAACTGGAAAATGACTTCGCAAGCGCCGATTGACCTGTTGGATTGTCAGAAAGACGATGTCTGGGATTTTAAAGCGGATGGCACCTACACCATCAACGTTGGCTCCGATATTTGTTTCGCAGAAACCAACCAAAGCGGAGAATGGCAATTATCAACCGACGGAAAATTGCTTACCCTGAAAAACGGGGCCATTGTTACGCGATACGAAGTGGTTTCGGTCTCATTAACCCAACTGGTGCTTAAAATGACAATTGGCGACCTTGGGCTTCAGGAAATCACTTTCACATAACGGAAGATAATGATCGGAAAATAAAGAGCGCCAATGGCGCTTTTTTTGTGGAACGACGCATCAAAAAACGAAATAAATGCGTTTCGTGTAAACATTCTTAGTATATTTACGTTTTTATTGAAATGAAAAAACGTACAAAAACTTTAAACGCAACGAAACATGGCAACAACTGGTAAGACTACGAAAGCTACAACCGAAAAGTCAACCGTAAAGACTAAATCAACTTCACGGAATCCCAAAAAGAATTTCATTCTCGACACCAACGTTATCCTGCACGACTACAAGTGTTTGGATAATTTTGAAGAGAACGATGTTTATATTCCTTTTGTGGTATTGGAAGAATTGGATAAATTTAAAAAAGGCAACGAACAAATAAATTTTAATGCTCGCGCATTTGTGCGGGAACTGGACCTGATAACAGACGATGATCTGTTTACCAACGGAGCCGAACTCGGTGTCGGACGCGGAAAATTATACATTGTTAATATTCCTGATAATCCGAAAATTACGCAAGCTTTCCCCGAAAGAGTCCCTGATAATCGCATACTGTCCACCTTGCAAAGCATCACGGAAAAATATCCGAAAACCAAAGCCATTTTGGTATCCAAAGATATTAACCTGCGTATGAAAGCGCGCTCGCTCGGATTGCTGGCCGAAGATTATATCACTGACAAAGTTACCAACATTGACATATTTGAACAGGAAGAGCTCGTTATTGAGGGTGTGAATCCCGATTTGATTGATCAGATCTATGCACAGCAAAAAGGGGTGGATTTCGACGAATTCAATTTTCAAACGGAAATTGCGCCAAACCAGTGTTTTATACTTAAAAGCGACCGCAACAGCGTATTGGCACGCTACAATCCGTTCACCAAAACGGTTGAAAAGGTTGATAAAGACAACAATTTCGGCATCCATCCGCGAAACGCCGAACAAGCTTTTGCTTTTAAGGTGTTGAACGATCCCGAAGTGAAACTCGTGGGGCTCACCGGAAAAGCCGGAACCGGAAAAACCCTTTTGGCGCTGGCATCGGCGCTCAAACAAAACAAACTGTATCATCAGATACTGCTTGCGCGCCCCATTGTATCATTGTCCAACAAAGACCTGGGATTCCTGCCCGGCGACGAAAAACAGAAAATCGCGCCTTACATGCAACCGCTTTTCGATAACCTGAACGTGATCAAATCGCAACTTGGAACCAACAGCGGCGATTTGCGCGTAATTGAAGAAATGCAAAAAACGGGACAACTGGAAATCGAAGCCTTGGCTTACATCCGCGGCCGTAGTCTCACGGAAACGTTTTGCATTATAGACGAAGCTCAGAACCTCACCCCTCACGAAGTGAAAACCATTATCACCCGCGCAGGCGAAGGTACAAAAATGGTGTTCACGGGCGACCTGCAACAAATTGACCAACCTTACCTCGATTCGCAATCCAACGGCCTTGCGTATATGATTGATAAGATGAAGGGACAAAATATTTTCGCGCACGTAAACCTCGTGAAAGGTGAACGGAGCGAGCTTTCTGAACTGGCAAGTAATCTGTTGTAAACAGTTAGAACAAAGAACAAAGACATAAGACATAAGACAAAAAGCGCGTCGCAAAATATTGCGATGCGCTTTTTGTTTCGTACTTAAAAACAACTTTACTCTCTGAACTTTGCCCGTGTTAAAAATGTTTATTCTTTAAATTTACTTTGTTATAGTTCAAATAAATACAATCGCTAATCCTATGAACAGAGGATACATCTACCTGATTTTTTCGGTACTTGTTGCCGTACTTAGTTTTTTCACTCCTCTTATCCTACAGATCATTTTAATCTGGATATCGCTCTCATCGCTTTATTACGCGATCGCTTATTTCGCCGACTTCGGCGAAATGCTTTTTAAAAGCAAGGGCGGGCGACTACCGTTTTACATAAAAATTGCCATATTTCCGGTTTTGCTGGGCGCCACCATTTTTAATCTGATCGCCCGATCAAGAGACAATGTGCCACCATTGCAGGAAATCCGTGACGGATTATGGTTGAGCAGACGGTTGGTGTTCACCGATCTGAAATCGCTCAAAGAGAGTCCTATCAATGTCATACTGGACGTTACGGCTGAATTCGATGCCATTGAAACACAATTTTTAGGACGTGATGTAGAATATCTGAACATCCCGGTAATGGATCACAATAGTCCCCGGAAAAACCAATTGGAAATGGCTGTCAGATGGATTGATCAGCAACGAAAAGACGGAAAAGAAGTTTTGATCCACTGCGCATTGGGACAAGGTCGGTCGGTGACCGTACTTTTGGCGTATCTCAAATTTCTGGACCCGTCGCGTTCGTATCAGGATTTGATTGACGAAGTCCGGAAAGTCAGGCCGAACGTTAAGCCGAATACACGACAATTCGCCAGTCTGAACAGCTTCGGGATATCCATGGAAAAGAAATCCGATGAACTGCATATCATCTATAATGCAGCAGCAGGAACAGCCAAAGAAGAAAAACTGGATAAAGTCAACGAACTGTTGAAAAGCTTTTTCGAACTCACGTTCCATGAAGCTACAGAGCAAAATCAGGCTAAAGACATTGCCCAACAATTGGTGAATGAAGGGAAGCAATTTGTGGTTGCCGCCGGAGGCGACGGTACCGTAACACAGGTGGCTCAAGCCTTGGTAAATACCGACGCAGTAATGGGAATAATTCCGTTCGGGACGAGCAACGCCCTGGCTTCCATGTTGTACGGCGATGGCATCCGGTTGAAACCCATTGAAACGGCGTGCGCCGTGATCACTTCGGGAAAAACGCGCAAAATTGATATAGCGAAAATAAACGACTCTTACATGGTTTTGCTTGCAGGCGCAGGTTTGGAGCGCGGAATGACCGAAGAAGCCGAAGACGGCTTAAAAGACGAATGGGGGGCTTTCGGATACATTCTCGGAGGAATAAAACACATTAAAAAAGAAGATATTTTTGAAGCAACGTTAAAAGTTGATGATCAAACCTACACGTTTCAAACCGGAAGCGTAACAATCGCAAACACTGCACCTAAAACATCCATTTTTGCACAGGGAGGTTCTGAACCGTTACCGGACGACGGGCTGCTGGACGTGACGGTAATCGTGAACGTGGAAAACGAAGCAAATGCCGCCGAAACATTGGTGCAGTTGCTCAAAGACAAACCTACCGAAGGTAGCGAATTCGTGAAGCATTTTCAGGGGAAACACGTGGAGTTAGATACACACCCGACGCAGAAACTGGTAATTGACGGTGAGATCAGCGGCACAACTCCCGTAACCATTGATATTGTTCCGGCCGCTTTGCAGGTGTGCAGTAGCTAAATTATCGGTTCTAATCCGTGTAAAATGCGAAAGAAATAATTAACGTGAGTTTGACACAACTCATTTCATAAGAATCAGTAAATAAGCTAATAAGGCTGAAACTTTGCTTGCGTTGATTCCTATTAAGGTTATATTATTCGTAAAAATGATTATCCGCAAAGTGTCCTAACGGCTTTATCTATTGCCACGATTTTTAAGTCGTGGGATAATAATGTCTAAGAATTACGGGCTTCAGCCCAATAATAGTATAAATTTCGGCTAAAGCCTATCTGCTCTGTATCTCAAAAACCACGCCCTAAAGAGGCTGTGTAAAAATGAAAATTAGGTGTCTTTTTGTCACTCTGAACGCAGCTTTGCGGAGTGAAGAGTCTATAATTTATGACAAATAAAGATTCCTCCTATCGTCGGAATGACAAATTGATACTGTTGCGATGTTTTTTACACAGCCTGTAAAGGGACGTGGCAATTGATGTAGGACATTATGCGGATAATCATATTTGTAAATAAGCTTGCCTGCGGTAGGCAGGGTTCAAAGCGTATTGGAAACCTTATTTTTTAAAAGCAACCTTAGTAGAGTTAAATTAAAATAGAACAAAGACCTTATTACCTTATTATAAATCAATTAAGAGCCTTTTCTTGTATTGAACTCACGTTAATTTTAAAATGATGTTCCCGCTATTTTCTTTTTCGGAAATATTCGTCTTTCGATATGATATTATAAACCAACATAATCCCTGCTCCGGATGCAATTAAAAAGAAAATAAGGGGTAACCCGGGATATCCGAGAATGGTAAAACTTGTGGGCATACGCATGAGCATAGAAGCGGCAAGAATAAGTGCCGCAATTATTAACCCCACAGTAATTCGGTTAGCCACTTTCTGAAAACCATCGGTAAAACGTTTTTCGTCAATCGCATTCACTTTAATTTCAAACTCGTTGTCCGCTAAACGTTGAGAAATTTTGTTTAAACGTTCCGGTAAATTTTCGCCCAATTTTTTGGTTTCCAACAGCATTTTAAACATGTTTTCAGGTTTCAATTCCTGCGTCATTTTCTGCGTCATCAACCGTTCGGCATTTTCGTTTATAGCTTTCTGAAAATCATAATCGGGAGTTAATGTTGCAATAATCTGATCAATATTCAACAATATTTTGCCGAGCAGATTTAGTTCTACGGCTATTTTTATGTTTCGCTCGGCAGCCATCCGATTCATTTGAATAATCAGTCGGCCTGTTTTTAAATCTTTAGCGATACTGATTTGATTATCCAGAACTAATCTGTTAACATCTTTCCTGAAATCTTTTATCATTGCAGTCTCGTCATACGTGCTCATTCCCAGTAAAATATCCACGATCTTATCGCCCGACATTTCACTCATGGCAAGGAGCAAACGCAACATTTGATCTTTCAACGTATTGCTAAATTTGGCTACCATGCCCAAATCTATCAGCGCTATTTTATTGTCAGGAGTAAAATGTACATTACCCGGATGCGGATCGGCGTGTGCAAAACCGTCAATAACCACTTGTTGAAGATAGGACTTAACTAACTCATCGATCAATGGAGTGAAATCCACTTCCGTTTTGGTAAATGGCGATACTTTTGTAACTTTCTTACCTTCCACATAATCCATCGTTAAGATTTTTGGAGTGCAATAATCCATCACCGGCTGAGGAACGATAAGACGCTTGTATTCTTTGAGATTTTGTCCCAAAATAACCAGACTTTGAGCCTCCATTTTATAGTCCAGCTCGTTCATTAACATGTGGCTGAGTTCATCCAGAACATCGTCCAGCGCGTATTTATCGGCTGTTTTCGTGTATTTTACGGCCATGTCCACCATGTTTTTTAAGGTTTCCAGTTCTTCCGTAAACTGTTTCCGGATACCGGGACGCTGCACCTTAACGGCCACTTTTTTGCCCGATGGCAATTCCGCCCTGTGTACCTGGCCGATGGAAGCGCTGGCTAAGGGTGCCGGATCAAATGTCTTGAAAGCTTTGGAAATTCTTACACCCAATTCCTCTTCTATCAACCGCTCAATCTCCCCATATCCAATGGGTTCTACATCGTCCTGCAAATTTGCCAGTTCATCCAAATATTCTTCGGGTAATAAATCGGGACGTGTGGATAAGAGTTGTCCCAACTTCACATACACGGGGCCCATCTGTTTAAGATCGTTTGCAAAATCCTGCGGAGTTATTCCTGAATCATCGCTTTCGGTTTTTTCGTCATCGTCTAAGTCCGCGGCATTATCCACAACGGTGTTAAAAACGTGGCTGTTACGATACTTAAGCATAAAAGCGATGATGCGGGAATAATTTTCTATTTTTTCGGGAAGAATAGTCATAATGTTCTTTTTACGGATATTTTAATAATACTTATAACAAGAATGATGAATAAAAAGTTACGACAATGGGGAGAAATTTTGAAAACTTCACAAGGCTATTGTTGTAGCTCTACTTAATAGTCAAAACCCTAAAGTCACTTTTAAACGATTTCTGATTGAAAACGAATTCCGATTCGTTTGAATTTTTAAAGCGAGTTGGAACTCGCTTCACCCCCGTAACCCAAAAATCACTATCTTTGCATCCTGAATCAAAACACAAACAACGATGCAAAAACCGTCCATACCCAAAGGAACGCGCGATTTTTCGCCCGAAGAGATGGCGAAACGCAACTATATTTTCGACACCATTAAAGAAGTGTACCGCCTATATGGCTTCCGCCAGATCGAAACGCCCGCCATGGAAAACCTTTCCACATTGATGGGAAAATACGGCGAAGAAGGCGATAAACTGCTGTTTAAGATATTGAACTCGGGCGATTTCCTGTCGAGTATGCACGCCGATGACGTTACCGAAGGAAACTCGGCTAAAACCGCCAACAAAATTTCGGAAAAAGGATTGCGATACGACCTTACCGTACCGTTTGCCCGCTACGTGGTAATGCACCGCAACGAAATTTCGTTTCCATTCAAGCGGTTTCAGATTCAGCCCGTGTGGCGTGCCGACCGTCCGCAAAAGGGTCGTTATCGCGAATTTTTTCAATGCGACGCCGATGTGGTGGGTTCTGATTCGCTGCTCAACGAAGTGGAACTGATCCAGATCATTGATGAAGTTTTTCGCAGATTTAATATCCGTGTATCCGTAAAACTCAACAACCGAAAAATACTTTCGGGAATTGCCGAAATCATCGGCGAAGCCGATAAAATTACCGACATCACGGTGGCTATCGATAAATTGGATAAAATCGGGTTGGAAAAGGTGAACGAAGAACTTCGGGAAAAAGGAATCTCCGAAGCCGCTATTCAACAATTGCAGCCTATCATATTGCTCGAAGGCAAGAACAACGACAAACTTGCAACGCTGAAAAGCGTGCTTTCGGTCTCCCAAACCGGATTGAAAGGTGTGGAGGAGCTGGAATTTATTCTCAACAAAACCGGTTTATTAAGCATCGGTTGCGAACTTGAACTCGACCTTACCCTTGCCCGCGGACTCAACTATTATACCGGCGCTATTATCGAAGTAAAAGCGCTTGACGCAGAGATCGGTAGCATCACCGGCGGCGGCCGTTACGATAACCTGACGGGCATTTTCGGACTGCCGGGCGTATCG